>CAMCER010000012.1 GCA_945873875.1 uncultured Clostridia bacterium | reverse complement strand
GTGCTCCCTGTGCAGAAAGCAGAGAGTCTGGTCGCAAGAGACATAGACAAATACCTGGGGCTTGTGAGATTCACTGAAACTGAAAACGGGATCATGTACGGACCTCTGGAGCCGGATACAGATGTTATAGAATTCATAGCAGAGCACTTTTCGGACCGGTTCAGAAATGAGCCTTTTATACTCCACGATCTTCGAAGGGAGAAAGCCGTCATCGCGCACTGCGGAAGATGGTATATCAGTTCTTTTACAGAAAAAGACGTGCCTTCAGCCGGTAAAGAAGACGCAGATTTCCAGAAACTGTGGCGGGCATACTTTGATCATATAGCCATAAAGGAGAGGATAAATCCGAAACTTCAGAAAAGCATAATGCCGAAAAAATACTGGACTCATCTGACAGAGATGCAGCCGGAACAGGAATAAAATAATCTCTTGAACAGATATCCTTTTTGGGTGAAAATAGTACATGGCTGATTTGTTAAACTTGATCAAGGAGTATTTTTTTCATCGTGGAAAAAGACAGGAATAATAAACTGATTCTCAGATACATGCTCTTTTCAGCAGGGCTTTTATTCAATGCTTTTGGCGTAGCGCTCATAACAAAGGCTTCTCTGGGCACGACGCCTATAGCGGCTTTGCCATACACTCTTTCTCTGATCATGACGAAGCTGACCCTGGGCAATTTCACCATTATCATAAGCATGCTGCTTATCCTGGCTCAGATACTTATACTCAGAAAAAAGGAGTACCTTTTAGACATACTCCTGCAGATACCCATCAGTTTTTTCTTCGGGTATGTCATCGATTTTTCCATGTGGTTCCTGACGGGATTCACTCCGGAAAGCTATATCGTTAAAATGGCAGCTCTTCTTGCGGGATGCGTCGTCATCGGTTTTGGCGCGTATTTTGAAGTGGTTGCCAGCGTCACCATGCTTCCGGCTGACGGCTTCAGCAGAGCCATTGCATTCGTCTCCGGGAAAGAATTCGGCACCATAAAACTGATAACAGATTCTGCCCAGGCTCTGACAGCCCTGATACTGGGCCTTGTGTTCCTTCGCGGGCTTGCGGGCGTAAGAGAAGGTACAGTCATCGGCGCTCTTCTCATAGGAAACCTGGTGAAACTCATCGGGCGCGTATGGAAACTGGAAAAGAGATTCATATCCTGAAATACCGCAGATTTGGGCAGCCTGCAGGGTTCTTCTTTTTAACATCTCAGAAACATGTTACAATCATAGTACCAGAAATGGATCGCTAAGATGCGAACTCATATCCGTATGATATTCAGAGAAACGGAGGAAGAGAAATGGACGAAAGAGTAAAAAAGATAGTTGATAAAAGCAAAAGCATAGCATTCTTCGGAGGCGCAGGTGTATCCACTGAAAGCGGCATACCTGATTTCAGGTCAGAACAGGGACTCTACAGCGCACAGTCCGAGTACGGCTTTTCCCCGGAAGAGATGCTTTCGCATTCATTCTTCATGAGCAATACGAAGACTTTCTTTGATTATTATAAAAAGAATCTGGTCTATCCGGACGCTAAGCCTAACAAAGCCCACTTCGCCCTGGCTAGATTCGAGGAAGAGGGCAAGCTGAGCGGCATCGTCACACAGAACGTGGACGGGCTCCATCAGCTGGCAGGAAACCGTAAAGTCTTTGAACTTCACGGATCCATCCTGAGGAACTACTGTATGGACTGCGGCGAGTTCCATGACCTTGACTATATGCTGGATGATCAGAACAGCCCGGCAGGCATCCCCCGCTGCAGAAAGTGCGGAGGCATAGTAAAGCCGGATGTAGTGCTCTATGAAGAGGCTCTCAACGATCAGGTGATCAGAGGAGCGGTGAAGGCCATATCTGATGCCGACACTCTCATCGTAGGCGGCACATCCCTGGTGGTCTATCCTGCGGCGGGACTGGTCCAGTACTTCAGAGGGGATAATATAATCCTCATAAACAAAAGCAAGACAGCATATGACAGCAATGCGGATCTGGTGATCTACGACTCTATAGGAAAGGTATTAGGCGACTGATGAGCGAAAAAAGGACTTTGAATATACTGCTGACTAACGACGACGGGATATATGCTGACGGCATAAATGAGCTGGCAAAGGCGCTTGCATCCGTTGCGGATGTATATATCTGCGCACCGGAAGAAGAGAAAAGCGCTACCAGCCATAGCATCACAGTGAGGAAGCCCTTTGCTGTGAAGGAGATAAATCATCCTGCGGCAGTGTGGGCGGCCAGTGTGGCAGGCACACCTGCGGACTGCGTGAAGGTGGGCATCAAGGTGCTCAGGACCAACGGCGTAGAGATCGACATGGTCTTTTCCGGCATAAACCACGGATCGAATCTGGGAACGGATACACTTTATTCAGGCACCGTGCAGGCGGCCATTGAAGGGGCCCTTTGTGAGAAGCCGTCTGTGGCAGTTTCCGTCAACAGCCTTGCCCCGAAAAACTGGGGACCGGCATGCAGACTGGCTGTGCAGAGCGTGAAAAAGGCTTATGGAAAACTGGGCCTCATGACCGTACTCAATATCAATCTGCCGGACGTTCCTGAAGAGGAACTGAAAGGCGTAAGATATACCAGACTGGGTATAAGAGAATACGACGACTGGGTGAAACCTTACGAGGGCAACAGGAAGGTCCGCGAGAAAGACGAAGCGGAAAAAGAAGATGAATATATAGTGATGCCCCAGAAGAACAGAGGCGACGGAAGCCTGTACATCTACGGCGGCGAGCCGGTCTTCTTCGAAGATCTTGAGGAAGAAGTGGATATAAAGGCTATGCAGGACGGATACGCCAGCATTACACCCATAAAATATGATCTTACAGACCACGTGCTGATAGGAGAAGTCAGCAAGTGGGGGATAGATGAATAAGGAAATGGTTTTGTCCTGCTGCAGAGATTTAAGGAAGATGCAGCCGGGTAATTGGAAAATCGGAAAGAGAAAGGACAGGAGGGCGGAAAAATGAAATCAAAGATGATGAAGAAAAACAGGACGATATTTGTCGCAGTTGACTATCAGACGAAGATCATCAAAGCCATGCAGGATGCTGAAGGGATCGAAGACAGAGCGGCACGACTCATCAAAGGCGCCAGGATACTGGATGTGCCTGTTATCGTGACACAGCAGTATACTAAAGGACTTGGTGAGGCGACTGATAAGATCAAAGAGGCTCTCGGAGAATATGAACCTATTGAAAAGACCACGTTCGGTGCTTACGGCACGCCTGAATTCAGGAGCCGCTTCTCTGCAGAAGCAAGGAAAGCCAGCGCGGATTCAGTAGTTATATTCGGTATCGAGGCTCACGTTTGTCTCATGCAGACAGCCATTGATCTCATCGACGCAGGATACAGAGTGTTCATACCAGTCGACTGCATCTCATCCAGAAAGGAAATAGACAAGAGGGCTGCGGTACAGAGAATGAGACACGCCGGAGCCATCGTATGCACATATGAATCAGTGCTCTTCGAACTTCTCAAAGGATGCGAAGAACCGGAATTCAAGGCTATCTCGGCACTTGTAAAATAGTGATGAAAGACAGTCAGGCCGCTGCACGCAGATAGTGCCGGCGGCCTTGTTTTTTCAGGAAAAAACGTTATTAAAAAGAGGCTACCCGATGGACAGACCTGAGTTTTTTTTTGATGGAAGGATAACGCTTGAGGACAGAGAGTTCCTGGAAAAGTATTTTAACGGATATGAGTACAGGACATCCGGAAGTTCATTTTCTTCCATGTACATGTGGAAAGAGGACAATAACTTCAGCTGGAAGATGATAGGTGATTATCTTTGTGTGGCCGGGATGAGCCACCTGGAGCTGGAACAGGGGATATTTGAGCCGTTTCTGTTCCCGCCTTTCACGTGCACTGGGGACTATGATGCGGCAGGTCTTCGGAAGACCATCTATGAGGCTAAGGAATTCTTTGAAAGCAGGGGAGAGCCTTTCAGCATCAGGCTGCTGCCGGTGCACATGATCCCTCTGATTGAAAAGGCCTGCCCGGGGGAAATGGTTTTTGAGGATGACAGACCGAACCACGATTATGTCTATCTGAAGCAGGACCTGATCGACTTCAAGGGCAGGAGATACCATCAGAAAAAGAACCATCTCAACTATTTCAATAAGCACTATAAATATGAATATGCTCAGGTCACCTCTGACATGAAGGATGAGGTCATGACGTTCATAGATGAGTTCAATGCCCGCAAGGATATACCGGAGCACGAGATGGAGATGCTCCTGATGGAGAAGAACGCTATGGAAGATGTGTTCTCAAATCTTGAAGAAGTGGGATATATAGCCGGCGCCATCCGCATCGGCGGAAAGATCCAGGCTCTAAGCGTCGGAGGCAGACTGGGAAAAGATACTGTGACATGTCACGTGGAAAAGGCCAACACAGAATACAGGGGCCTTTATCCTGCTATCTGCAGCGAGTTCTGCAGGCACCTTCCCGAGGAGATAAAGTACATCAACAGGGAAGAGGATATGGATCTTGAGAACCTTAGAAAATCAAAACTTTCTATGAAGCCTGTAATGATGATGGAAAAGGTCATCGCCAGGTTCAAAGATTAAAGCGCATTCATCATACAGAATAATCAGGAACTGCTGCATGGAAGACCGCGGCAGTACAGGAAAGGGCATAACTGCTGCAGGGAAAGACCGCGGCAGTTTTTTGATCTGCAAAATCAGCTTTATAAAGAATTATTATATCCGGGTATTTACGAATCGGAAAATGAGGAGTATAATACAGTTGGTTAGCGGAGGCTAACTCGCAAACGAAGGCCGGCGGCTCAGCGGTGGCAGAAGTCTGCGGGTCTTATATAAGGGCAGGCGGTTAGCGTATGCTAACTCCCGAAAAAGAGGACCCGTTACGGTCCTCACAACAGAAACTTACAGATTTATATATAAGGAAGGGATGAAATGATAACAGTTAGAAATGCAGTAAAAACATACGGAGAAGGCGAGGCGCAGGTCCACGCACTGGACGGTGTCGATTTCGATCTTCCGGACGGGAAGATATGCGTGATCCTGGGTCCCTCGGGCTCAGGAAAGTCCACGCTCCTCAACATGATCGGAGGCCTTGACAGCCTGGACGAAGGAGAAATAACCGTTGCCGGAAAGAATATCTCGTCTTTGTCGAAGAAGGAACTGACTGCCTACAGAAAGGAATGTATCGGGTTCGTTTTCCAGTTCTATAATCTGATCCCGGATCTTACGGTATCAGAGAATGTGCAGGTAGTGGCTGAGATCGCGGAGGATCCCCTTGATACAGACGATATCCTTAAAGCCCTTGAAATGGACGGGCTCAAGGACCGCTTCCCGGCAGAACTTTCAGGCGGCCAGCAGCAGAGGGTAGCCATTGCACGTGCCATGGTCAAGAATCCGGCCCTGCTTTTGTGCGATGAACTGACGGGGGCGCTGGATACCAAAGCTTCCAGGACCGTCCTTGAGTTCCTTGAAAAAATCAATCAGAGATACGGGACCACTACCGTGATCATAACTCATAACGAAGCTATAGCGGATATGGCGGATGTTTGTGTCCGGATCAAAGACGGAAAGATCGACAGTCTGGACGAAAACACGGAAAAGATCCCGGCATGTGATATAGAACTGTGAGGTAGAAATGACATTAAATAAAAGACATATGCGGAGCATCAGGGCGAACCTGCCTTTCCACATCTCTGCAACGATGCTGACCATGGTCACGCTGCTTCTCTTTTACATCTTTTATATCGCGGGCACAGGCATCGGAGCATACGGCGACAGGTTCTTCAGCGACAATAAACTTGAAGACGCGACGCTTTCAACATATATGCCCATGAGCGAAAAGGACATATCGGAAATAGAAAAAAAGTATGACCTGACTCTTGAAAAGGAACGGTATATCAACGTAAAAGAAGACGGGTACAAGGCCAGGGTCTTCGTGCCGGACAGTAAGGTCGACACTTATGAAGTGATCAGAGGAAAGGACATATCCTCAGATGACGAGATCCTTATCTCTGCGGGATATGCTGAAGAGAATCATGTCAGAGTCGGCGATAAGATAAAGCTGAGCGGTAAAAAGTATGAAGTCTGCGGCATGTTCCTGCGGCCGGATTATCTTTACATGCTGGAGAATATGACAGACGACTATAAGAACGTGACGGACTTCTTCCTCGCCTATATGGACAAAGGCGAGTTCCAGCGACAGTTCGGCGGCGGCAACTGCAGCTACAAGGTCATATATTCGGATGATACTGATATAAATGCCTTTCGGAAATACGTAGATAAGCATTACTTTGTCTCCAATTATCTTCCTGCAGATGAAAACATGAGGATCACCTTTGTCCATGAGCAGGCAGACATGTTCATTACCGGCTCATGGATAATCCTGGTGGTCTTCCCTTTCATAACCGTTGCGCTCATAAGCATCATCATCGGGCGGAAGATAAAAAGCGAGCAGAAACTCATAGGGACCCTTTCGGCCATGGGGTACGAAAGAGGCTCGCTGATGAGACACTACAGCCTCATGGCTGTGATCCCCGGAGTGCTTGGAGGTATACTGACAGCAGTATTCTCCCTGATCCTCGCAAAGCCCTTCGGAATGCTGGGACTGGCGGATTATGAGCCTATGCATGTGGAGTTTCATCTCCCTGTCTGGGTAGCAGTCTCAGGTGTTGTGATCCCGACTCTGATCTACTGGTGCTGCGGGATGCTCCGGGTACGGAAACTGCTGAAGCACGATACGGTAGAGCTGCTGAACGGCACGGCCGGAAATACCGGCAGCGGAAGAAGGATATTTGTGGGCAGCAGGATGAAAGTGAAGAACAAATTCGCTGTAAGGACTTTGCTTGGAAGCCGCGGCAGGACGCTTGTGATCTTTCTGGGGATATTCCTGGGCGCAATGATCATCGCCTTTGCTTTCTCATTCCTGGATTCAGTAAAGGCCGTGGGCGATCAGGCTCACGGAGAGTTCGGCAGCTTCAAATATGAATACGTTCTCGACAAGGTGAAGACCGGCACACCTGAAGAGGGTGAGGCAATGATCATGATGCCGTATGAGAACAGCAAGGGGGAGAGGATATCTCTTACCGGCCTGGATTAGGACAGCAGACTCTGGAACTTGGAGACCGTCGACGGCAAAAGGGCTGACCTGAATGACCGCTGGTATATGAGTTCCCTTGCCATGGAACTCTTCAATGTGAAAAAGGGCGACACCTTCACTTTCCGCAATATCGCCACTCTGGAAAAGCACAAGGTGAAGGTCGCAGGTGAGATAAAGAACGGGTATCAGGCATATCTCCTGTCTTCCCGGGAAAATGTCAACAAAATCGCAGACATCGATGCGAAAAGCTACAATACTATCCTGGCCGGCAAAGATCTGGATATCAGCGACGATGGACTTACAGAGACCATCAGCAGCAAGACTTATGAAAACCAGATGCAGAACATGCTCAATGCCATGAGCGGTATGATCTATGCTCTGATGCTCATAGGTCTGCTCATTTGTATGGCGGCTATGTTCGTCACTATCAATATGATGATATCCGAGTACAGGTATACCATTTCCATGCTGAAAGTACTGGGATTTGAGGACAGAAAGATCAATTCTATGATAATCAATGCGAACCATCTGCTCCTGATCCCGGGGATCGCTCTGGGCGTGGTCTGCGCATACCTGATAATGTACTGGTACTGCGCTGAGTTCGTTGAGATCGAGAGGCTGATGATTCCTGTGAGCCTGACTCCGGTAAGCATTCTGCTGACTGCGCTGATAACAGCAGGCGGATACTTCGCGGCACTTTTCCTGGCGCGGCGGAAGGTTGCAGACACCGATATGGTAGAGGCCCTGAAAGACAACCGCGAGTGACCCGACGCCGAGGGCGAACTCTCAGTGCGCCCGCACCGCCGCGGCCTGCCAGTGCGCCCCACACCGCCGCGGCCTGCCAGTGCGTCTCGCACCGCCGCGGTTTGCCAGTGCGTCTCACACCGGCAGCGAGTTCGCAGTGTGCCCCTTTCGAGGGCTGTGTTAAATAATTAACGTTTTTTACGGTTTTCTATTGTATTTGTGGAAATTTGTGGTACCATAATTATCACAGGACTAAACATATCTATTCACCGCAGGCGCCTTGCAAAGCTGATCCCTTTGGCGACAGCCAGACAAACAGTCTGCCTTAGATATGGTCTATGATATGGAAGGATAGGCTAATTTATCTAAATAGGCGAATTCATACCATCATTTTACCCCGGTCAGTTCGGCCGGGGTTTTTATTTGCTGATTTAGAGGGCCTGCCGGTTTTGTCGATTCAGGAGGGCATGCTGGGTTTGTCCGTTTCAGGAGGGCCTGCCGGGTTTGTCCCGCTGAGTGTTGGGTTTGTCCCTCTGAGTGTTGTGCTGGAAATGCACGCCTAAAAGCATATATGGAAAAAAGGCGTGCAAGTTGTTCGCTCAAAAATGGCATTTATTACCAAAAACATAGAAAAACCGCATTTATCAGCAAAAACTGTAAAAATAGCAATTTTTCAGCGTTGGAAATGCACGCCTAAATTATTATATGAAGATTAGGCGTGCAAGATTCCCTTTATAGATTTTGGCAGCCAGAGCAGCATGACGAAAATACCGGAAAAAGCATGAGAGGGCTTGAATGAATAAAGGAAAATGGTAAAATATGGTAAATACTGGAACCGCATTTGTTTTATTGCATAGCGGCGGAAAGGGTTTTTATTGGAAGTGTGTGGCAGTTATAAGAGAAGGAGGAAAAATGAGTATTGATAAAATTCTTGAACTTACGCAAGAGGAGATACGGCAGGAAGAAAAAATATATGATTTTCTTGAATCCAGAGCAAGGAATCTGCCCGATGGTTCCCTTTATGCGAACAGAACCAGAGATGATATCTATTATTACATGAGGCTTTACCTCAACGGACAAAGGAAATACATCTATCTTGACCCGTATCGGGATGAGGATATTGAGGTGATAAAGGAGCTGATGGAGAAAAAGACGGTGATCCACGGGCTGCCGATCCTGAGGGATAATCTTAAGCTCATGAGAAAATGCGCTGAGGGTCTGAGAGTGTATAACCCGATGAATTACAGATACGGCGAACTGCTGGGCGGAGATTTCTATCTTGATGAAGATGTCTGCCTCAGAGAGTGGAGGAAGATCCCCGGCGAGCAGAATAAGAGATTCCAGAGCGGACGGAAGTACATGACGAAAAGCGGTATCCCGGTCAGGTCCAAGAGTGAGATGACGATAGCAGACATGCTTTATGATCTCGGTATCGAGTTCAAGTATGAGACGGCGCTGGATGTGTGCGGCACGACAGTATATCCGGATTTTGAGATCGCTCATCCCCGGACGCACCGGCTTGTCTGGTGGGAACACTTTGGGCGTCTCTATGATCCGGTGTATGTCGGGAAAAGTTTTCAGAAAACATATGATTATCTGAAGGTGGGGATCCGCCTTGGAGAGAATCTGGTCATTACATGGGAAAACGAAGAAGAGCCTCTCACCCGAACAGTCGTCGAGGAGAGGCTCAGAGCATATGGCTTTATTTAGCTGTCTGGGCAGGTCGTTCATGCGCTGCTGCAACTGCGTTATTACATGTGCGTCGCAAGGGCGCTGCAGCAAAACCGAAAATGCCCTCGGCCGGAATGCCGCTCTGTTATTTCAGGAACTTCACGGTCTCGTCGATGACCTGATTTGAGACCTGCAGCTTGGACTGCTGCGGAAGTTCTTTGTGGCCTTCTTTAGTTATTATGGTCACTACATTGGTGTCGGTCCCGAATCCGGCGCCTTCAGTTCTGAGATTGTTGGCGATGATCAGATCCAGATTCTTCTTTTCCAGCTTGGCCCGGGAGTTTTCAAGCAGGTCGCGGGTCTCCATGGAAAATCCGCAGAGCACCTGTCC
>CAMCER010000011.1 GCA_945873875.1 uncultured Clostridia bacterium | reverse complement strand
CTTGGATACCACCAGAGTGGTAGTCTCTCCTGTAGTCGCAGAATGAGTGTCAGCATGGTAGTAATCCTCCACCATGCTCACCGGCACTGATTTTTTTGCGAAAACCACCGGAGCATAACTGAAAAACGGCGCTGTGGCACAGGCGATAGCGATGCCGCTTGCTTCGACTGTCAGTATCAGATCCACCTCTTCACCGTCGAACTTCCAGCTGAACTCTCTGCCCAGCTGCTCCATAAAAGCTACATCAAGCTGGTGATTGATGAACCCGTCAACGTTCACTATGTCAGTACCGATAGCTGTGCCTTCGTTGCGGATCTTGTCCACAAGAGCTGTCCTAGCTCTCATCGTGACACCTTCCTTTCTCCTATCTTATCCACACATCTTTTTATTTTATGAGCACACGGAAAGTGTAAACCATCTTTCCGGCACCTTTTATGATACCTATTTATGCTCTGCATCGCAATAGATACAGCGGTAAATCCTCTTTTCACGGTCAGCCAGTCTGAATTTATGGACCACTTCCTGTTCAACAGAGGTGATGCATCTGTGGTTTTTGCACTTTATGATGTCTGTCACCATTTCCGGAAGCTCCAGATGCTCCTTTCTGGAAAGCTTGCCGTCCCTTACCCGGTTTACGGTTATGTTAGGATCTATATACCCAAGCACATCCAGATTGATATCTATGTCCTCATCGATCTTGATGATGTCTTTCTTACCGTATTTTTCGCTGGTCACGTTCTGTATGACCGCTACGCTGCAGGTGAGTTTATCAAGTCTCAGGATCCTGTATATCTCCATGCTCTTTCCCGCATGTATATGATCAAGGACTATGCCGTTGTTTACTCCGTCGACGTTCATTTCTCTCCTCCTTCCTGCGCAAGACCCAGAAGGGTCAGGATGAGGGCCATCCTTATATATTTACCGTTGAGCACCTGTTTGAAATAGCATGCTCTGGGATCATCATCCACTGTTACTGATATCTCGTTTACCCTTGGCAGCGGATGAAGTATGGAAAGATCTTCTTTCGCTGTCTTCAGTTTTTCCATATCCAGTATGTAGCTGTCTTTCAGTCTGATATAGTCTTCTTCATTGAAGAAACGCTCGCGCTGCACTCTGGTCATGTAGAGGATATCCAGCTGAGGCATGACATCTTCCATGCGCTCGACTTCACACCACTCGACACCTGCCTCATCAAGCTCATCTCTCACATAATCCGGGACTCTCAGCTCATCCGGCGAGATCAGGACGTACTTTATGTTCTCATATCTCAGAAGAGCATATATGAGGGAGTGCACCGTGCGGCCGAACTGAAGGTCTCCGCAAAGGCCTATAGTGAAATCTCTGATCGCTCCTCTTTCTCTTCTTATGGTGAGAAGGTCTGTCAGCGTCTGCGTCGGATGATAATGCCCGCCGTCACCGGCGTTTATTATAGGTACTGTGGTCCTGTATGATGCCACTGTGGGAGCACCCTCTTTCGGATGTCTCATGGCAATGATGTCTGCGTAGCATCCTACTGTGCGGACTGTATCGCTGACGCTTTCGCCCTTTGCCGCAGAAGATGAGTCTGCGCTGGAAAATCCCAGCACATTGCCGCCCAGTTCCATCATGGCTGACTCGAAGCTGAGTCTGGTCCTGGTACTTGGCTCAAAGAACAAAGTAGCCAGCTTTTTGCCGTGACAGATCTCTGAGTACTTTTCAGGATGAGCGATTATATCATCTGCCAGGTCCATGAGCTTCTCCAGCTCTTCCACGGAAAGGTCCGTTATGTTTATTACACATCTGACGTCGTTGTTCACTTAAGATCCAACCTCCGTTTCTATTGCTTATCCGCTATTTCATCCAGCTCTCATCAGAAGGGTCGTTCCTGAACTTCAGGAGTTTTTCCTTGTCTTCAGGGCGTATGTATCCTTCTTCAACTGCCACATCCACCAGCGTGTCCAGATCGCTGAGACTGATGTTCCTGACATTCTTTTCAGCCATCCTGTCCAGACCCTTCTTCATGCCGTATGTGAATATGCTGACGATGCCCAGTACATCCGCGCCGGCATTTCTCAAGGCCTCAACAGTCTCAAGCACTGATCCTCCTGTGGATATGAGATCTTCCACTACTACCACTTTCTGTCCCGGCTCAAGTCTTCCTTCGATCTGATTGGTCCTGCCGTGATCCTTGGCTGAACCTCTCACGTATCCCATGGGAAGTCCCATGAGATGTCCTGTTATGGCCGCATGAGCTATGCCTGCCGTGCTTGTGCCCATAAGGACCTGGCAGTCAGGATAGTTTTCTCTGATCACCTGAGCTATTGACTCTTCGACTATAGTCCTGGTCTCAGGTGCTGTCAGTGTGAGCCTGTTATCGCAGTATATGGGGCTCTTTATCCCGCTGGCCCATGTGAAGGGATCTTCCGGCCTGAGAAAGACCGCTTCTATCTTCAGCAGTTCTTTTGCTATCGTTTTCTTTATCTCCATTTTTCCTCCGTATATCTATGATCTATTCTTCGCCGAGAAAATCTCTGCAGCATCTCCTGTAGGCCTCGACCGGATCATCTGCCTGTGTTATTGAACGGCCTACTACTATGTAGTCCGATCCGATCTCCTTTGCCCTTGCCGGTGTCGTGACTCTGGCCTGATCTCCTTTAGCGTCATCGCTGAACCTTACGCCCGGCGTCACTGTAAGAAAGCTGCTGCCGCAGTTTTCGTGTATCATGCCGGCCTCCAGAGGCGAGCATACTACTCCGTCAAGTCCTGCTTTCTCCGCGTTTTTCGCATACTTTGCTATAACATCGTTTATATCTTCTTTTATGAGTATATCGCTTTCAAGCCTTGCCTGGTCGGTGGAGGTCAGCTGCGTGACCGCGATGAGAAGTGTCCTGCGCTTTCCGCCGGCGCCTTCTTCCAGTCCCTTTACCGCAGCTTCCATCATCTTCACCGTCCCAGCCGCATGGACATTGGTCATGTCCACGTCAAGCAGGGCAAGGTTTTTCATGGTCTTTTCGACTGTATTGGGGATATCATGGCATTTCACGTCCAGGAATATCCTGTGTCCTCTTTCTTTTATCTCCCTTACTATGGACGGGCCTTCGCCGTAGAAAAGTTCCATCCCTATTTTCACGAAGGGTTTTTCATCCTGGAACCTGTCCAGAAAATCCAGAGTCGTTTTCCTGTCCGGAAAGTCAAGAGCTATGATAACATCTTTTGCCATGGAAAGCCTCCCCTTATCTTCTATCCTTATTTTCTCAATATGCGGCTCCCCTTAGAAAGAGCCGCATATCGCATTTCAGTTTCCGTTTAAGTTGTTCCTGTGCGGCTTTATGCCGCCTTATCAGGATGCCGTTACTCCACGTCGATCTTCATAGGACCCACGCAGCCTCTGATCTCGTCCAGACTGCTTATTCCGAACTGTTCCATACGGGCCGGCAGGGCCTCGATTATCTCCTTGCAGATGAACGGATCCACCAGATTGGCAGCGCCTATCTGAACTGCCGTTGCTCCTGCCATGATCATCTCAAGCACGTCTTCTGCATTCCTGATGCCGCCCATGCCTATTACCGGGATATCTACAGCCTGTGTTACCTGATAGACCATCCTGATAGCTACCGGGAACACTGCAGGTCCCGAAAATCCGCCCATGGTGTTGGCCATGATCGGTTTTCTGGTCTTCACATCTATCCTCATGCCAAGAAGCGTGTTTATGAGGCTGAGTCCGTCAGCTCCTGCCTGCTCACATGCTTTAGCTATGGAAACGATGTCCGTAACATTAGGGCTGAGTTTTATATATACAGGCTTGGTGGTGACTTCCTTGACAGCTTTCGTGACTTCTTCAGCAGCTTCCGGCGATACACCGAAAGCCATGCCGCCTTTCTTTACGTTAGGACAGCTGATATTCACTTCGATTATGCTTACTTCTTTCACTTTATCCATAGCTTTGGCGCATTTTACGTAGTCATCTACGGAAAATCCGCTTATATTGGCGATCATGGGTTTATGGAATATCTTTGCAAGATTCGGGATCTCTTCGTTTATGACCGCGTCAAGTCCCGGGTTCTGCAGTCCTACAGCGTTGAGCACGCCTGCAGTACACTCTGCTATTCTCGGCAGAGGATTTCCGAACCTGGGTTCTGCTGTAGTTCCCTTGAAAGCTGCAGCACCCAGTATGTTTATATCGTAAAGCTCAGCGAATTCCTGACCGAATCCAAAAGTACCGCTTGCAGGAATAATAGGATTATCAAGTTCTATCCCGCTCAGATCAACTTTTATATCTACCATATTATATCCTCCTTCTCGAATACAGGACCGTCTTTACAGATCCTCTTGATGCCGCTTTTCATTTCCTTACTGCATCCGTAGCAAACGCCAAAACCGCATGCCATTCTGGACTCGAAACTGAACTGGCCGTCTTTTACCAGCTTGCATGTTGATTCCAGCATAGGTCCCGGTCCGCAGCCGAAAGCATAGTCGTACTCTCCCGGAGCCATGGCATCTGTAACGTGACCCTGGATACCCAGAACGCCGTCATTAGTCGCAACTATGACTTTACATCCCAGTTTCTCGAATCTTTCTTTCAGGAATGCGTCATCCTTGGTTTTGAATCCTGTAAGGACTGTAGGCACGATACCCATATCTCTAACCAGTGCCTCTGCTACGCCGTACATAGGAGCAACTCCGCATCCTCCGCCGACTACAGCCACGTTTCCTTTTGCCTTGGTAACATCAAAGCCGTTTCCTGAAGCTACCAGTATATCCAGAACTTCGCCGGAAGGAAGCTCTGACATATTCTTGGTTCCTACACCCTGGATCTTATAGATTATGGTCAGTTCTCCGTCTTTATACGAACTGATCGATATGGGCCTTCTGAGATAAAGATCCTTCAGCCTGATGTTGATGAACTGGCCTGGAGCAGTGATCTCACTGGTATCACCCTGCATGACCATTTCAAACGTTTGCCGTGCTACCTCACGGTTATACACAACAGTAAAAAATTCTCTCTTCATAGTTTCACCTTCCTCTTTGATATCACCGGTCCGGGCCCGTGATATCTTCTGCTAAAAAGCAAATGCGTTCCAGACGATCTTTCCTTCTGAGATGGTCAGAACACATCTGCCCTGTGATTCCATGCCTTCGAAAGGAGTACTCCGGCCCTTAGTACAGAATTCCGAAGGACGTACCGTCTGCCTCGATGTGACATCAAATACTGCCAGATCAGCAGGTACCCCTGCTGTTATCTCAGCTCCTGGGATGCCGAACCGTTCACGGGGTCTGACGGCCATTATATCTATAAGTTTTTCCAGACTTATGACGTCTTCAGCTACCAGATATCTGTAAAGAACAGAAAATGCGGTCTCAAGCCCTACGATACCGAAAGCGCTGTCTTTCAGTCCTTTTGACTTTTCTTCCGCGCTGTGGGGAGCATGGTCGGTGGCTATCATATCCACAGTACCGTCTTTTATCCCTTCTATAAGGGCATCCCGGTCTGCACGGGATCTCAGAGGCGGATTCATCTTGAATCTTCCGTCTTCCGCAAGATCTTCATCGCAGAGCACGAGATAATGAGGCGCTGTCTCACACGTGATATCCACGCCGTCCTTTTTCGCCTCCCGTATAAGTTCCACAGATTCTCTGGTCGAAACATGGCAGACATGATAAGCGCATCCAGTCTTTTTACAGAGCTTTATATCACGCTCCACCTGTTTCCATTCACTTTCGGAGCATATGCCTTTATGTCCGTGTCTCGCAGCATATTCTCCATCATGTATATATCCGCCGCTGAGAAGACTCTCATCCTCACAGTGGGCAGAGATCGGTCTTCCAAGGCTTTTCGCCTTTTCCATGGCTTTTTCCATCAGGTCTTCGCCCTGTACACCTTTTCCATCATCAGAAAAGCCGATGACAAAGGGCGCCATCTCTTCCATGGCTGAAAGCTCTCCTCTCCCTGACTGGTCAGAGGTTATAGCTCCGAAAGGAAACACTCTGACGCGCCCATCGCGCTTTATCAGGTCAAGCTGGACTTTCAGTGTTTTAAGATCCACAGGCGCGGGATCAAGATTAGGCATGGTGCATACTGCAGTATATCCTCCTCTTGCCGCTGCCATGGTCCCTGTGTAAATGGTCTCTTTATATGAAAAACCGGGCTCTCTGAAATGCACATGCACATCCGAAAGACCCGGAACTATCACTTTTCCGCTGCAGTCTATGATCACTGAAGAACTCCCGTCCCTGGGAAAACTGTCAACGCCAACAACGACGCCGTCAGAAACAGCTATGTCTTCGGCTGCAAATGATCCGGATCTGAATACCTGTCCTCCTCTGAGCAGTAAATCCATAAGTCGTTCTCCTAACACATCGCGGTCATAGCTTACACTCTAACCACATTATACACTATTCAGTACCGGTTTGCTTCAAATACTGTCAAATTTTTTCAGTTGTCCTCTTATTTTTTCAGCATATGCGCGGCAGGCCCTCTCCGTACAGGACATCCAGCACACGGCTCGCCCCGAGAGCTGTGGTCATGAAAGTGCCTTCTCCTTCACTTATCCTGCCGATGATGGCAGCGTTTTTCCCGTGCTCCGTGCTTCTCATGATCTCAAGGGCTTTTTCTGCCTGCTCCTTTGGGACCACAGCTATCATCTTGCCTTCATTTCCCATGTAGACCGGGTCAAGGCCAAGGATATCTGAAAATCCCTTTACTTCAGGATCCACAGGAAGCGCTTCCTCTTCAATATCGATCCTGACGCCTGCTGTATCTGCTATCTCGTTTATTATGGTCCCCAGACCGCCTCTGGTCACGTCTCTCATGGTATGGACTTCTATGCCCGCCTCAAACAGAGCATCGGTTATATCCTTCAGACATCCGCAGTCACTTGATATGTCATTTTCTATCTCCATGCGCGCACTGAGTATACATGCGTGATGATCTCCCAGATTCCCGGACACTATCACGGCATCACCGGGTGCAGCGTTTGCCGCTGATATATCTCTTTCTTCAGGTATCAGCCCTATCCCTGTGGTGTTTATGTAAAGGCCGCCGCTTCCTTCGACTACCTTAGTGTCGCCTGCAGCTATGATGACTCCTGCTTCTTCTGCCTGCCTTGCCATGGATGCTACTATCTCATCAAGGACATCTGTCTCCAGTCCTTCTTCAAGGATGAATCCGCAGGTAAGATATCTGGGCTCTGCTCCCATCATCAGCAGATCGTTCACTGTGCCGCATACGCAGAGTTTGCCTATGTCGCCGCCCTTGAATATCACAGGTGTCACGACAAAGGAGTCAGTGCTGAATGCGATCCTGCCTTTTATATCGAGTACCGCGGCATCTTCCATGCGGTCAAGAACATCATTGCTGAAATGCTTCGCGAATATATCTCTCATCAGCTCCTGGGACGATCTTCCGCCGCTTCCGTGAGCCATGGTTATCTTCATTTTCATTCACCTTTTCTTCCTCAGTTGCTGCCCTCTATGAAACGCCAGATGACCTTACCGCTGTTGTCTGTGACTTTGTTGAGGGTTATGGAACTGCTGTAGTTATAGTTGGTTGCTGTATCCACTACCGATTCAGGGATGGAATAGTCGTACCTGTTCCCGTCGCTGCCTTCAACTACCAGCAGCATCTGTGATTTTCCTTTCAGGGTGTTTTCCACATTCTCATTGACAGAAACTGTAGTGGACAGATTCTTTATCTTTTTAGTGAAAAGTTCTTTATTATCCTGTTTCAGCGCGAACATGACAGATTCAGCCACAGGCACTCCATCAACATCGCTGGCAACTACGTTTATCTCACCTGATACGGTAGTGGAGCCCCCGTCATTGGCCAGTTCAAGGTTGGCTGTGGTCTTAGTTCCGTCAACAGGACCGTAGACAGGATCGATGACACCTGTAAGTACTTCGCTTTTTACAGTCTCCCCGTCTGTGATGATAACAGTCATGTCCCCTATGAGAAAGTCCGTGGTGGTGCAGGTCCTTGAAAAATCGTTGCCGTCTTTCCTCAGGCTGAATTCTTTTCCGGCGATCATCACACTGATCCTGGCCGAGGATGTGTATTCCATAGGCGTCAGCATGACGTCCACGTTACGGCTCCCGTCATCGTTTATATTCTGACTGGTGTTTATCTTATATGATGTGAGAAGTTTTGAACTTGCAGGTGATGTCTGGGAATTGGATGAGATCATGGCTGTATTGACCTCGATATCCCTGATCTCTTTCTGCATGTCCGTTATGGTCTCATTCATGCTGATGATGTTCCAGGACAGGAACCCTAAGGCTCCAGCTGTTACTATCAGCAGAAGGACCAGCAAAACTGTAGTGCTTCTTTTCTGCATACCCTAACTCCTTTTGTTTCTGAACCAGATACCGCATGCACCCTCTGCAGATACCATGCACGGACCGAAAGGATGGAGCGGATCACAGCCCTGTCCGAACATGGGGCATTCGTCAGGATTTTTTCTTCCAGTTATGACGCTGCCGCACTGGCAGCCTTCCGGCAGGATGAGATCCTGATCCAGGCCTCTGCTGCCTCCGTCATAGTCTGCGTATTCTTCTTTCAGGTAAAGCCCTGAATCCGAGATGCTGCCAAGACCTCTCCAGACTGCTTCTCCCGGAGTGAAAAATTCATCTATGACCTGCTGCGCTTTCAGATTGCCTTCATCTCTGACAGCATTTTTATAAAGGTTTTTCACACGACCTTCTCCATGCTCAAGCTGCCATACTATATCGTAGATGACTGCCAGGATGTGTTCAGCCTCAAAGCCGGCTACGACAAATGGCTTATTATACTTTTCCGCCAGCCTCTCATAGACTGTGCTACCTATTATCACGCTGACATGGCCCGGGCAGATGAATCCGTCTATGTCGCTCTCATTTTCACATATCCACTCAAGAGCGGGGATAATGGTCTTGAGAGCTGTGACCAGTTTTATGTTCTTTATGCCCTTTTCTTCCGCCTGTTTAAGGAGCAGCCCGTATGATGGAACTGTAGTCTCAAAGCCTACAGCAGCTACAGTAAATACTGTATCCGGGTCTTTCTCTGCTCTTTCCAGGGCTTCAAAAGGAGAATACATCAGTCTCACGTTCTCCCCTTCACCCTTCATGTCAGAAAGGCTCCCTCTACTGCCGGGCACTTTCATCATATCCCCGAATGTGAGCAGTTCATGATTCGGCATGCATGCATATTCTATGCATTTGTCGATATATGCAGCCGGTGTGACGCATACAGGACATCCGGGTCCAGATATGAGTTTTATCTTCGGTGAGATCAGATCCCTTATGCCGTTTTTGAAAATACTGGCCGTATGTGTTCCGCAGACTTCCATTAGTTTTATCTGCGGGCCGTCATATGCTTTAAGATAATCGATTATCTTTCTGATATCCATGTCATGCTCCTTAAGCAAGATCTTCAAGGTCAGCGAACAGTTCTATCAGTTCTTCTGCCTTTTCTTTTTCCATGACTTCTATGGCGCATCCTGCGTGGACCAGAACGTACTGTCCCACTTCCGGCTCCACCAGCCCGATGTTGACATCGACTATGTTGCCGCTGAAGTCAGCTTTCGCTTTATTTCCTTCGACAGAGATGACCTTTCCCGGTATCGCTATGCACATGTCTTTATTTTCCTCCTGAAATCACTTTTCTGATCTTTTTATCGCTGCGTATGCCTGCCCCAGGGCTATACCGCCGTCATTAGGGCTGACAGAGATATTATAGAAAGGCTCGAAGCCGCTCATCCTCAGAAGTTTCAGCGTCTGTTCCATGAGAAGTCTGTTCTGGAATACGCCTCCTGTAAGCGCTGCTTTTTCTATGCCTGTCTTTTCTTTTATCATAAGACACCGGTCAAGGATCATCCGGGATATCTGCCTGTGGAATCCCAGAGCCAGTTCATCCGCCCTGCTCTGCGGCCTGCCTGCGTCTGCTCTTGCAGCTGCATCCTCCAGCATTATGGCGCACTGGCCTTCATAAGTGTTTTCACTGCATATCCCCAGCGCCGCCGCCACTCCGTCAAAGAGCCTGCCCATGCTTGAGCTTTCGATAGTGTTTATCCCCATATCTATAGCTCTTTTCATGGTCTTTCCTGCGGCGCTGAACTTTTCCAGCGTCCTGTTTTCTTCAGCAAATTTTATTATATCACTAATGTCAATGATTATTTCGTTTTCTGATGATTTTTCACCGTGCCCGTTTTCCCAGGCATGTATGTAGCTTATGGCTGACTTCCAGCCTTCTCTTACAGTAGAATCTCCGCCTGTCATGGTCACATATTTAAGGTGAGAGTCTCTTTCAAACTTCCCTCCTTCGCAGATGAGGAACTCCCCGCCCCAGACAGCTCCGTCTGTACCGTAGCCGGTCCCGTCGAAACTGACTCCGATGACAGGCCCTTCGATATCATGCTCTGCCATGACAGATGCCACGTGT
>CAMCER010000010.1 GCA_945873875.1 uncultured Clostridia bacterium | reverse complement strand
TATACCAGATGTTATGGGTCCTTTTGTTGCACTTAGAGTGAGCATTCGCCTATATAAAAAAGGGGTTAAAAGATGTTCGATTGCGGGCTCGATATTTGCTGATTTCATGAGAAAAAGCCAGATTCGACAAAATTCGACAAAACCGAGGGCCCTTGAACCCACAACTTTTAAGCTCTTTCTTCGTTTTTTGAAAAAGCGGTTAAAAGATGTACGTTTGTCGCGAGCAGGTGGGCGAGGAAGCGGGCAGGTGCTCGGGTGAGCAGGGGAGAAGCCGCGAGCAGGTGTTTGGGTGAGCAGGGAAAAGCTGCGAGCAGGTGAGCGAGGAAGCGGGCAGGTGCTCAGGTGAGCAGAGGAACCTGCGACCAGAACAAAGCCGCAGCCTGGACAGAGGAAACCCGCAGCCCTGAAGTAAGCGCTGGCAGTACCGCGATTTGAAATAGTTGAGATCAGTTTTAGTTTTTGCCGGGGTTAGTGATATAATGTAAACGTTCTGGCCGCCTGAAGGCGATGGAGACAGTTCTGTGACAAAAGCGGACGCGGACCATATTCGAAGATGGGAAAAGTGTTCGGGTGCGACGGAGCTGAATCAAAAACAAGAGGCCGGGACGGAACAGGAGAATCGATGAAATTCAAATACGTAAGGATACAGGGAAAAGAGCTTGCCGCCAACACCAGATACGCCAAGGGCATATTCAGCATGTGCTGGCAGCTGGTGCAGGATGAAGTCATGGAGGAAGAGGACGCGGATCTCTACAGGGAGATCGACAAATGGTTCTCAGAGATACTGCCCTACCCGCCGCCGTGCAGGAACCAGGAGAAGGTGGTTTGTTTCTTCAAGACCGAAAACAGCGACGAAATGATGAAGCTGATAACCCCTGCCATGTGGCTTTTAGAAAAATATGACCACCCGTTTTACGTGGTCTACATCAACTTTCCCGGCGAGATCGTATATGAAGACAAATACCAGGTGGCAGTCAAAGTGGACGACATGGTGAAGATAGAGCAGCTGCAGGAGTCCTGGACTCCAGAGCTTGACGAGAACGGAGTGCGGAAGGCCGACTAGGCCGGAGGAAGCCGGGACGGTCAGGAAAACAGAACTGCCAGGCCGGCAGGGATTCAAAGTGCGAGGGGCTGCCCGTCCGGGGCGGCCGGAGGAGTAATGAAGGAAAGTTTTGATCTACAGGAATATCTGATACGCGGTGTGGAGCGTGTCGTATCCGGAGCGCTTAAGGCGACTTTCAAGGACCCGAGGGAAAGCGCGTTCATGCTCAGGTTCGCGGCGGCCAGCCGGGCTGCGTCGAAAAAGCGTAAATCCCTTGAACAGGAAGGGCTCCACGTGCCGCCGTTTCTAATAGCAAGCATAACCAGCGCCTGCAACCTGCATTGTGCTGGCTGCTATTCCCGCTGCAACGAAGCGACCACAGACGCAGAGCCTGTGGAGCAGCTGACAGCAGACCAGTGGCTCAGTATCTTTGAAGAGGCAGGGGACCTTGGCGTCAGCTTCATTCTGCTGGCAGGGGGCGAGCCGCTGCTTCGGCAGGACGTTATCGAAGCTGCAGCGAAAAGGCCAGGGATCTTGTTCCCGGTGTTTACCAACGGACTTCTCATAAACGAAAAATATCTTGATCTTTTCGACAAAAACCGCAACATCCTTCCGGTGATCAGCATGGAGGGCGACCGGGCCTTTACGGATCGGCGCCGCGGCGAGAACGTCTACGACATGCTGTCGGAGAAGATCGACGATCTGAAGGCGCGGGGCCTTATCTTTGCCGCGTCTGTCACAGTAACAAAGAACAACATAAAAGAAGTTTCTTCGGACGAGTTCATCGCCAGACTCGCCGAAAAAGGCTGCAAGGCAGTTATCTACGTAGAGTACGTGCCCGTAGGCGAAGATCCCGGGAATCATGCGGTCGCAGACGGAGGATCCGACGGCGCGAGGAATGACAATGGAGCCGGGACTGATGAAGAGTCCGCAGACGCAGAGACCGACGGCGGACTGGCGCCGGGAGACGAAGAGCGGGCGTACTTGGACGAAAGGATCTCGAGACTTCGGGAAAAAGATGGAGATATGCTGTTCATCTCATTTCCGGGAGACGAGAAAAGCTCCGGCGGATGCCTGGCTGCAGGCAGGGGATTTTTCCACATCAATTCACACGGCGGGGCGGAACCTTGTCCCTTCTCACCTTTCTCAGATATCAGCGTGAGCCAGACTTCCCTGAAAGACGCCCTGGGATCAGATCTGTTCACAGCGCTGAAAGCAGGCGATCTGCTGACCGGCGACCACAAAGGCGGCTGCGTGCTGCACGAAAAGCGGGCGCAGGTAGAGGCGATAATAAAGAGAAGCGGCAGATAGCCAAAATGCAGCAGCAGCGAGGGGCCTGGCCATTTCAGGGTGCTCGCTTCGTGCCGGGTTGCTCGCTTCGTGATAATGAATCTAATAAACGTGATGAATGCACGCCTATTGTCGCATATGAAAATTAGGCGTGCATTTTCAGTCTCAAAAAACGGGAAAAAAGAGCAAAAAAGCGAAAATTGATGAAAATCAGCAAATTCGACAAAATTCGACATTTTTCAGGGAAGAACTTGCACGCCTAATTTGAAATATACGAATTAGGCGTGCAGGAAATGCTTTCGCGGACAGGCGTGCAGCAAAGAGCGTGCAGGAAATGCTTTCGTGGGCAGCTACATCCCCTGCACTTTTGCGGGCGGTCACTTCACCCGAACTTTCACTACGATAGTCCTGGTCAGAGCCTTGTAGTTACTGCTGCCGGAAGCTTTGACGCTGACGGTAAGTCTGTAAAGGCCTTTCGCCAGGCCTTTTTTTATTGTCAGTTTTCCGGAAGTCTTGTTGACGCGGAAGAATTTTGCGAATTTGTTTTTCCGGACCTTCAAAAGTCTGTAAGACAATGTGCCCCGGGCGTTTTTCACTGTCATAGCTCTTACGCGCTTAACTGTGACAGCCTGCTTTTTCAGCTTGGCTGCTTTTACGTAAACAGTCCTGGCGCCGGCTGTCATGGTGTTGGCGGCTTTCTTGATAGTGAACTTTCCTGATACAGAGCCGGTGTAGTCGGGGCTGCTGCCTGCCGCGCGCAGAGTGACCAGAGCCGTGCCTGCGTTTTTGTTCGCTGAATAGGAGACTGTATAATCCCGGCCTGCGACAGGTGCGCCGGCGTTGTCGGTGACCGTGATGTCCTGCTTCTGATATTTCCCGTTATATACTTTCGCCTTCATGGCGCTTATGGTGATATCGCTGTCAGAAAGATCCTTCTTAGTCCCTGCGGCAAGGTACGGAATCTGAGCCATACTGATCTCTCTGAGCCAGGTGTTGCCGTTTCCGCGCTTCATGTCGAGAGTGTTGATGATCCCGCCGCGCACATCAGTGACTTTGCCGTCGAGGACGATGCTTTTCAGAGAACTGATGACGAACAGCCTGCCGTTTTCTTCGCCCAGGTAGAGCATCTCATGGCCGCTGAAAAACAGTACCGCGCCGGCAGGAAGACGTTTTATCATTTCTGTTTTTTCTTCATCTGACAAACCCGAAAGGTCCCACTTCTTCACAGGCTGATTCATCTGCCAGGTAGTGTTTCTGGCGAGCTCCAGCCCGAAGCATTTATATACATCGCGGACATAGCCGGAACAGTCCTCCGAACTGATCTGGCCGCCCCAGCCGTAGGGGTCGCCAAGCTGGTTCAAAGCAACGCTTGCGATATTGGCAGAGGTCAGAGGAAGGAAGCCTTCGCTCACCTTTCTGTTCTCGCCGATGAGGCAGAGCTTCCTGTCGTAGGTCCCGTCGGCTTTTCTTATGGGTAGCCAAACCACATGATTATTGTGGGCGGTCCTGTTATTGATGCTTTCCGGGATCTCCTCATCCGAAGCGAGCTTCAGACATGTGCCCATCGGCAGTTTTACGCAGGAGACCTCCGGCGTGATGTTGGTTTCTTCAGTATAGATCTTATCGTCATAAACTACGAGAGTGCTTTTGTCATCGAATTTCCACGCTCTGATCCACTCATCGTGATCTGCGCAGATGGCTACATCGTCTTTGTCTATCCAGCCTGTGGAGCAGGATGTGGCGGCGTTGTAGAATTTCCCGTCTGCAGATACTGACCGGAGCACGACCGGCTCGTTGACGCGGACCATAGTCTCATAAAGATCATCGTTATCAGGGTCATCGGGATCTTCCAGGACCGGAGTATCCGTCGGAAGTGCCAGCAGGCATGTGCGCCGGGTACAAACGCCGAGTTTTGTCGGCATCTCGGCAGTCGCGTGCGGGTCTACCACATTGTCGATGATGTCCTTGTAAAAACTCTCATAGGCCTCATCCCAGGTGGCGTATTTCGTACCGTCCGTTCCGTAACAGGCGCCCCATTTGAAGAAGGTTTTGGCATCGGCTTCGGCGGATGCTCTGAGCCTTTCTGCTCTGATCACACCGTTGAATGTCGGATTATCCAGAGCCCACTGGTCGATATCCATGACGTTGGTGCCGCTGGCATCTATGACAGCCTTATTGATGGCAGCGATGCTGTCCTGACTGCCCAGCGATTTATCCGGGTCGTTCATCTTGTCCGACCAGAAAGAAGCCTTGCTCATTTGTGCGGTAACGTCCGGCATATACAGGACTTTGGCTTCCGCATTCTGCGGGAATACAGATACCGCGAAGATCACGGCGACTATAACGGATATGACTTTTCCTGAAAACCTCATTTCATTTTGCCTCCTGGTGACAGCTGCTGCCCTGTGGCAGGTGATTTCCTATGGTGATATTTTACTTTATATCCGGGGGTGAAAACAAGCGGTACAAGACAGGCGCCCGGCGGACTGATAATAATCGGATCGGTTACGGTGATCACCGTTAAAGAATAGCAGACCCGAAGGATCAAACCGGGAATAACTGGCCGCGGCGAAGGCGAAAACGAAGAAAAATTACCACTAATAAGATATATTTGATTTAGTGGTATTTTTTGTGGAGAAGAAGCGTGTCGAATTATGTCGAATCAGTGATTTGGCAGGATTTTGAGCAAAAAAGAAGAATTTGCGCAAAATGAAGCTTGGAAAATTACCACTAAAAAAAAATTATTTTGAATAGTGGTATAATTCAAGAGAGAACAGAACGGAGATGCATGAGCGGAAGCTCAATGCTCCCGCTCAGTTTAAAGACAGAGGGTGAGGTGAACTTATATGAGTTCAGATAAAAGCGGATCTAACCGATTAGCGGTATTTACTCTCATTGCGGTAGTCTTCGTATGGGGGCTGGATTTCGTCGGCGTTGAATACTGTACGGCGCACATGTCCACCATGCTCATCGCCACGTTCAAGCTGGTGCTGGGCGGCGTTCTTGTTTTAGCTTTCTGCCTGATAAAATATAAAGGCCTGCATTTTGAAAAGAAAGATGTCCCAAGGGTGATCATCCTGGGTCTGATGCTGGCAGGATACATGAACATTGAATCCTTCGGCATAGGTCAGATCTCAAGCCCGACAGCATCTCTGATCCTGGCTATCGTTCCTGTGATTGGACTTCTTGCGGACAGGGTCCTCAACGGGGTGAAGATAACCGGAATCAGAGTTATCGGTATAGTGGGCTCCATAGTGGGAGTTGCTCTGCTGGTACTTACCACCGGAGAAGGCCTGGGCGGCAGCGCAGCCGGCATCATAGCCATTTTCATCGGTGCCGTTATCTGGGCATTTTACATAATCGTATCTAAGGATATCTTTGAGAAATATAACCTGCTGCAGGCTCTTGCAGTGATTCTGCTCACATCCGGGATAGTGTCGATACCTTTCGTGTTTGTCTTCGACCATCCTATCTACTGCGACCCGGATCCGGTTTTGTTCGCGATCCTTATCGGGACGACACTTTTCTCGACGATACTGGCAGAATTCCTGTATGCCTACTCCATCAGCAAGCTGTCCATCACCCTGGTGTCCATGGCGGAAAACATCATACCGCTGGTGACGGTCATATTTGCATGGGTCCTGTTAGGCTCCACGCTGAACATGTGGCAGATAATCGGCGGGGTGGTCATAATCGGATCAGTTACGATAATCACTTTGAAGGAATAGGAGGATATCTCCGGGAGGAAATCGCGGAATAATCAGCCGCGACAAAGGCGAAAGCGAATAGAAAATACCACTAATCAGATATATTGAATTTAGTGGTATTTTTTGTGGAGAAAAAGCGTGTCGAATTTTGTCGAATCAGTGATTTTGCAGGATTTCGAGCAAAAAAGAAGAATTTGCGCAAAATGGGGGTTGGAAAAATACCACTAAAAATTATTATTTTAAATAGTGGTAAAAACAAAGCCTTTCAGAAAAAGAGAGGAGCCGGGCTTTATTATACCTTTCTTTCTTTGATCCATTTGAGAAGGTATTCATTTTGCCAACGCTTTAAATGCCCGAAGATAGCGCCTGAGCACTCTTTTTGCAACAATATCGATTTTCTCATCATCGCTCAGATCGAGAATATAATCACTGCTGTCCACATCTATGATCAGGTATTTCGGTCTGTTGTTTTTGAACACTACAGCTTTCCCATTTCTATCCACCGATCTTGCAACAGAAGAAAAGTTCTGGTTAGCCTGTGTCATAGAATAAATCGTATTGGTATCTATAAACATTTCCATCTCCTCCAAATAATAGGACAAATTCATCCTAATTAATGTCAGCTGATACAGAGACAAAAGTCAAGGCAAAGAAGCGGACCGGGTCGATGCTGAATTGAAAAAGTGATTCTCTGCATAGGACAGCAGTAATGGGTTTACGTTTGCTGTTATGGTATAATAACAGTGTAATTTTTGTGTGAAAACATTTTCAGGAAAATGAAAAGAAAGGATCAGAGGGAGATGAAAACCAGATTCACGAAAGGCGTACTGGCAGTACTGCTTTCGCTTGCGCTTACCGTCACCATGATGCCGACGGGAGTCTTCGCGATAAACGGACCGGACCAGTCACAGAAGACTGATAATAGCACCGAGAAGCAGCTGGCTTCCCAGATGCAGGACGAATCGCAGGATCCGTTCAACGGGCCAGGGCCCAAGATGAGTTCACTGAAGAAAAGTGACAAGGATTTTCCTGAGAGCTTTGATTTGCGCGATCTGGGTGGACAGGATTATGTCACTTCTGTAAAGTTCCAGAACCCCTTCGGGTCATGCTGGGGATTTGCGGCTACAGCAGCGGCGGAGATCAGCGTGCTGGGAAATGACGCGATCAAAGGCGATCATACCGCTGCGAATATGGATCTGTCAGAAAAGCATCTGACATACTTCGCAGCTACAGCCATAGACGATCCGGACGACCCGCAGAACGGGGAAGGCGTACATGTCGCTGAAGATATCACTGCAGCAGACAGGTTCAATATCGGCGGAGTACCGTTCATAGCCACCAGCGTCTATTCTTCAGGCATTGGTCCGAATCTGGAAGACAGAAAATGGGATAACGATACAGAATGGGCAGACGCCGGAGTCAACACTCTTAAATACAAAGGCCAGAAAGGCAAGACCCAGAAAAAAGTCATTGGCGGGGCAACGGTAAATTACTGCTACACTCCGTATGACGACTGGTCGATGCAGGAAAAGAGCAGATTCAAGCAGTCCTATGTGCTGAAAGAATCATACCTTCTTCCAACGCCGGCCGGCATGGATGAAAATGAAGATTATGAGTATGTTCCGGAAGGTACGGCAGCTATCAAGGAGCAGCTGCAGAACAAGCGCGGAGTGCAGATCGGGTATCACGCTGACACTTTCAGACCGGATCAGAGTCCTGATGGCGGCAGATATATCAGCAGTAACTGGTCGCAGTACACATTTGAACCTGAACAGGCCAACCACGCAGTCTGCATCGTAGGCTGGGACGATAATTATCCAAAGGAAAAATTCGCTCATAAAATCGACGGCTTAGACGATGAGAAAGCCTATGAACTTACGACTCCGGAAGGAAACGGCGCATGGCTGGTAAAGAACAGCTGGGGATCCGGTGAAGAAGAATTCCCGAATCACGGCATGGGAGACTGGGGACTTCTTCAGGGACAGGACAAGGCGCCTTACGAGGTAACGTCCGACGTCCACACAGGCTATTTCTGGCTTTCATACTATGATCAGACCATACAGCTTCCGGAAGCCCTTGAATTTGACAAAAGCAATGAAGGAAGCTCATATTACCTGGACCAGCACGACTACATGCCTGTGAACTACGTTCAGGCGGCCGCAGTCGAAGATGAGGTCAAAGAAGCGAACGTATTCAAGGCAGAGGTCTGTGAGGAGCTGGAACAGATATCCTTCGAGACCACCTATCCTGATACAGCAGTCAGCTACGAGGTATATCTCCTTCAGGACCGCTTCGCAGATCCGCAGGATGGAAAGCTGATGGCCTCAAACAGCGAGCCGGAGAACTATCCGCTGGGCGGCTATCACAAGGTCGACCTTGAAAAACCTGTCATGGTCCAGCGCGATCAGTATTATTCCATCGTGATCACACAGAAGACTCCGGAAGGGAAATATGCAGCCAATGTCCCGGCGTCTTACGGCAAGGATTTTGCTAAGAGCCAGGGCTTCACGTCATGGAATGAAAGCGTCATCAATGAAAAAGAAAGCTATATCCTGATGGATGGCCAGTGGAAGGATTTCTCCGACAAGAAGATCCAGAAAGAAATGCTGACAAATGCGTCGAACCCGGAAGAAGCCGAGATCCTCATAACCGACAACTTCCCCATCAGAGGATACGCTAAAGAGCGGGCCGACCTGAATATGTATCTGAACGGAATTGGCAACCTGTACCTGGGCAAGGATGCTGAAGTATACGGAGACAATAAGCTGAATCTGGAGCTGATCGTTGAAGGTGACGAAGATGCAAGCATGGATGATCTGGGAGAGATAACATGGAAGATAGAGGATACGACCTTCGCTGACTTTACGGGAAGCACAGACGATCCGGCAAGGAGGACCATCATTTCCAAGCGTCACGGCGAGACCAGACTGGTGGTTACTGCAGAAAACCTGGGAACAGTGGTTTATGTCAGAATGATCCTTCACATACAAGAACAGAAGTCCTTCCTGGCGGCCATGACCTGGAAAAGATCAGCGCTAATGAAGCGACATGCACTGAAGACGGGAACATTGAATATTGGCATTGTAAGAAGTGCGATAAATTGTTCGATGCCGAGGAGGCAGTGAACGAAATAGCAGCTTCTGATACGGTAGTTGAAGCTTCTGGCCATGATTGGAATGAAGGACAGATCACGAAAGAAGTTACCTGTGAAGAAGATGGAGTTAAAACATTTACATGCCAGAATGATCCTTCACATATCCGAACAGAAAGCATCTCTTCACCCGGTCATAACTACAATGAAGGAGAAATCACAACAGAACCGACATGTACCACTGAAGGTGAAAAAACTCTTACCTGTCAGACATGCGGGGACGTTAAAACTGAAACAATAGATGCTCTCGGCCACGACTGGAATAACGGCAGAGTGACTAAGGAAGCGACCTGTGAAGAGGATGGAGTCAAAACATTCACCTGCGGGCACGACTCATCACACACAAGAACGGAAGCCATTCCTGCGACAGGGCATGATTATGATGAAGGGGAAATAACAAGAGAACCGACATGTACGACCAACGGTGTCAAGACATTCACATGCAGGAATTGTGGAGATTCGTATGCGGTTTCAGTTCCTGCTCTCGGCCACGACTGGAACAGCGGCAAAGTGACGAAAGAGGCTACCTGCGAAGAAGATGGTATCAGGACATTCACATGCAAGCACGATTCTTCACACACGAGAACAGAAGTGATTCCAGCCAGTCATTTGCTTAATAAAACAAACGCAGTGGCAGCAACGTGTACTAAAGACGGCAATATCGAGTACTGGCAGTGCGAAAAATGCGATGGCCTGTTCGCCGACGAAGATGCCCAATCAGAACTTTCCGCATCAGATATCGTTGTTAAAGCAACTGGCCATGATTGGAATGACGGTGTTGTAACCAAAGAAGCGACCTGTGATGAGGACGGAGTAAAGACATTCACATGTCAGAACGATCCTTCTCATACAAGGACAGAAATCATCCCCGGAGGGCATGAATTAACACATGTACCAGAAACAGCGGCGACGTGCACGAAAAAGGGGAATATCGAGCATTGGAAATGTGAAACATGTAATAAGTGTTTTACAGATGAAGATGCGGATAATGAGATCGCAGCTGCAGAGACAGCGGTCGCTGCTCTCGGCCACGACTGGAATAATGGCAGAGTGACCAGGGAAGCGACCTGCGAAGAGGATGGAACCAAAACATTTACCTGCAAACACGATTCCTCGCATACCAGAACAGAAACCATCCCCGCTACAGGGCATGATTTGGAGAAAAATGAAGCCAATGCTGCAACATGTGTGAAAGAGGGCAACATTGAATACTGGGAGTGCAGTCTGTGCGGGACCCTGTTCAGTGATGAAGAAGGAACTAAAGT
>CAMCER010000009.1 GCA_945873875.1 uncultured Clostridia bacterium | reverse complement strand
GAGAAGGTAAGACAGATCACAGCGGAGCATCTTAAAGACATAGAAGAAGGCAAGAGAGACTTCAGATTCTAAAATACCCATCCGACCATAAACAGATCCTATAAACAAATCGATATGATGCGGAGACGGCGCATTCAGGCGGCGCCTCCGCGGGAATCATATCAGACTCTTTTCGTACCAAAAAGGGGAAGAAAGATGAACGATCTCAATCAGACGCCAAGAGCCAGCAGGCTTCATATTGGCATATACGGACGCAGGAACAGCGGAAAGTCATCTCTCATAAACGCGCTGACAGGCCAGGACATCGCTCTGGTCTCAGACCATGCAGGAACCACTACTGATCCGGTCTTTAAATCCATGGAGCTTCACCCGATCGGTCCTGTAGCATTTATCGATACAGCAGGTTTTGACGATGAAGGCGAGCTGGGAGAAATGAGAGTATCCCGGACAAAGGAGCAGGTCAAGAAGACTGATGTTGCCATAGTCATATTCGGAAGCGGCGCAGGAAATGATGCCGGCTCCGGCTTTGTCTATGATAAAGAAGCAGAGTGGGTAAAGATGCTCCTTGAGGATGACACCCCTGTGATCCCGGTAATAAATAAAGCTGATATCTATAAAGACATCAGCGCTATGAAAAAAGCCATAGATAAACAGATAAAACTGAACACAGAAAGCGATTCGGGGAGGAAAAAAGCAGCGCTCATATCAGAGACTGTCACAGTCAGCGCCCTTGAAAAGACGGGCATGGAGCAGCTGCGGGAGGCCATTTCGGCTGCGGTCCCCGAAGACTATAAAAGAGAAAGGATCCTTGGAAGTCTGGTGAATGAGGGTGACGTAGCTCTCCTTGTCATGCCTCAGGACATCCAGGCCCCTAAAGGCAGACTTATTCTGCCGCAGGTGCAGACCATAAGAGAGCTGCTGGACACTAAATGCACTACCGTCTGTACAGTCGCTGACGGAGCAGGTGCTGCTCTGGCGGCTCTCAAGTGCGCACCTAAACTGATAATAACAGACTCTCAGTGCTTCGATCTGGTGGATAAGATCAGGCCCGAGGAGAGTCTCCTGACATCATTCTCTGTTCTTTTCGCGGCATATAAAGGAGACATCACCACGCTGGCGGAGGGAGCAGAGGCCATCGACAGGCTCAGTGAGGATTCACACGTGCTCATCGCAGAGGCGTGCACCCATGCTCCGCTTCAGGAAGACATAGGCAGAGTGAAGATACCCCGCATACTGAAAAAAAGATTCGGCCAGGGCCTTCACATCGACCACGTGTCCGGAGCAGATTTTCCTGAAGACCTTTCAGGATACGATCTGGTCATCCACTGCGGCGCGTGCATGTTCAACAGAAAATACATGATGAGCAGAATAAAGGAGGCAGAATCCCAGTCAGTGCCCATGACCAACTACGGAGTTGCTCTGGCGAAACTGACAGGGATACTGGACAAAGTCACGCTGCCAGAATAATATATGAAAGAAAGAAACGGATCTGCACAGGAAGCGCGGGTCCGCAGTGTATAAAGAAAGAGGAAATCATATGTCCGACAAAGGAAAAGCACAGGACCTGGCAGAAAAACTCTATCGGGACCGGGATCTGACAGACGCAGAGTTCAAAGAGCTGCTTGAGACAGACGAATACGATGATGCGCTTTTTGAAAAGGCAGTAAAAGTGCGGAAGGAAAACTACGGCGACAAGGTCTTTTTAAGAGGCCTCATCGAGTTCACCAACTACTGCAGAAATAACTGCAATTACTGCGGCATACGCAAAAGCAACCAGAACCTGGAAAGATACAGACTTTCAAAAGAGCAGATACTTGACTGCTGTGAGGAAGGATATAAGCTGGGATACAGGACCTTCGTCCTTCAGGGAGGCGAAGACATATCTTTCAAAGATGAGATACTTTGCGATATAATATCTGATATACATGAGAAATATCCTGACTGTGCCATAACCATATCCGCAGGGGAGCGCCCGAAGGCAAGCTATCAGAAGATGTTCGAGGCAGGCGCCAGAAGATATCTGCTGAGGCACGAAGCCGCAGATGACAGCCTGTACAGGAAACTGCATCCGGGCACCATGTCCCTGGATAACAGGAAGAAGTGTCTGTTCGATCTGAAAGACATCGGATATCAGGTGGGAGCAGGCTTTATGGTGGGTGCGCCGTATCAGACTACGGAAAATCTCATCGCTGACCTGAGGTTCCTTCAGGAACTTGAGCCGGACATGATAGGCATAGGACCATATATCAAGCACAAGGACACTCCATACAAGTGGTTCTCAAACGGCAGCATGGAGCTGACATTGAGGCTGCTGGCCATACTCAGACTTATGTTTCCTTACGTGCTCCTGCCGTCGACTACGGCGCTGGGCACTATAGATCCACAGGGAAGAGAGTTGGGACTGCAGGCCGGAGCCAATGTAGTGATGCCCAACCTTTCACCGGTAGATGTGCGGGATAAATATACGCTTTATGAGAACAAGATCTGTACCGGCGAGGAATCAGCCCAGTGCAGGTCGTGTCTGGAAATGAGAGTGAAGGCAGCAGGGTATGAGGTAGTCACAGATATCGGAGATGTGAAAGATCACCAGTAACAGCAGGGTCTGCGCGGCCGATGCTGCGCAGGAGGAAACGATATGAAAGCACTTATCGCCATGAGCGGCGGCGTGGATTCAAGCATGGCGGCAAGACTTGCCATCGACGCAGGATATGAATGTGTCGGCTGCACGATGAAATTATTCGATAAAGAAGACGTGTCAGGAAAATGCGGCTCTGCAGACGATGCAAAGGATGCAGAGGCAGTTGCAGAAAGCCTTGACATGCCTTTTTATGTTTTTGACCTGAAGGATGAGTTCCGCTGCCGGGTCGTGGATAAATTCGTTCGATGCTATGAAGAGGGCAGGACGCCGAATCCGTGCGTGGACTGCAACAAACATCTGAAATTCAAGGCCTTAATGGACAAAGCCGATGAGCTGGGCTGTGAATATATAGTCACTGGGCACTACGCCAGAGTCGAAAAAGATGAAGCGACAGGAAAGTTCCTTCTGAAGAAAGGGCTGGACGAGTCCAAGGATCAGAGCTACGTTCTCTATTCGCTTACCCAGGAGCAGCTTGCCAGAGTGCTCCTGCCCCTTGGAGGCCTGCGTAAGACAGAAGTTCGCAGCATGGCCGGTGAAGCGGGATTTGATAACGCCGAAAAACCCGAAAGCCAGGACATATGTTTCGTGCCTGACGGGGATTACGCAAAAATGATAGAGACATACCTGGGGAAAACATTTCCGCGGGGCGAGTTTGTCGACCTTGAAGGCAACGTCATAGGTGAGCACAAGGGACTGATCCATTACACCATCGGCCAGACCAGAAGGCTGGGCCAGGCTTTTGGAAAGCCCATGTATGTCTGCCGCATAGACGCGGCGAAAAACCAGATAGCCCTTGGCAGCAACGAAGATACATTCTCACCGAAGGCTGCAGCGAAAGATTTCAACTGGATCTCAGGCCAGGCTCCCGAAGGCGAGGTAAGGTGTAAAGTAAAGACCAGATATAAACAGAAAGAACAGCAGGCAACAGCAAAGGCGCTGAATGATGACGGCAGCGAAGTCGAGATCATTTTTGACGAGCCTCTGCGCGCCGTGACACCCGGCCAGGCGGCAGTGCTCTATGACGGGGACACAGTCCTTGGCGGCGGGACTATAATCTGAAAGCGCGATCGGAGCATAGACGACATAAGAAGATCGCAGTTGTCAGGAAGATTATTGACAGAAGGCGCTGCTTCGGCTAAAATGGAGTTGAAGTCCAATATAGCCGAAAAAATGGAGAGCGCCATGTATAAAAAGAGAACAATTGAAGCAGTGCTGAAGAAAGCAGGCAAGCAGACAAAGGTAGTATTGCTTACCGGCGCAAGGCAGGTCGGCAAGTCTACGGTCATTCAGCATGTCTTTCCTGAATATGAGTACTGTACGCTTGATGACGAGAACGAACTTTTTCTGGCAAAGGGCGACAGGGCTCTTTTTTTCAAAGATAAACATATACCTCTGATCATTGATGAGGTCCAATATGCTCCAGAGCTGTTCAGGACAATAAAACTGCAGGTTGACGGCAACAGCGGTAAAGGGCAGATTTTTCTGACAGGCTCACAGCGGTATGAACTTATGAGTGAAGCTTCAGAATCATTGGCCGGACGTATCTCGATAATTGAAATGTCAGGACTTAGCATGCGTGAACTTACAGATGATGATACGACAGATGCTTTTATCCCATCTGCGGAGTTTGTTGAGAAGAGAAAAAAGAAGGCTGAGCCTTTGTCTGATATATGGCATGTGATACACAGGGGTTCAATGCCCGAACTGCAGGATACTGACAGAGACTGGGAATGGTTTTACAGGGATTATGTCAGAACATATATCGAAAGAGATGTCAGAAAGATAATCAACATCAAAGATGAACTCAAATTCAGAAGTTTTCTTATCTCTGCAGCCGCCAGATCGGGCCAGATGCTGGTCTGCGGGGATATAGCCCGCGATATAGGCGTAGATATAAAAACCGTTCAGAACTGGCTGTCTGTCGTTTCTGCTTCTGGGATGATCCGGATCGTAAGGCCCTATCAGAACAACGCCATAAAGAGAGTGATCAAAACGCCGAAACTGTATTTCATGGATACAGGTCTTCTGTGTTATCTGGTCGGATGGAACACGGCCAGATCTGCCAGAAACGGCGCCATGTCCGGACATATTTTTGAAACCTTTGTAGTGAGTGAGATCATCAAATCACATATGAATGCGGGAAAATCGCTGGATAAAATATATTACTACAGGGATAAAGACAAAAAAGAAATAGATCTCGTTATTGAAAACGATAATATCCTGTATCCTGTTGAAATAAAAAAATCTGCGACTATAGATGACAAATGGAGCAGGCCATTCTCGATATTAAAGAAAATACCGGACAAAACTGTCGCGGAAGGTATAGTGATATGTCAGATCGACAAAGCCATGCCTGTCGGCTCAGATGCCAGGGCGATCCCTGTGCATATGATATGAAAAAATGATGCGTCGAAAAGGAAAAAACCCTTGCATATCAATATTCCCTGTGATATATTGTAAAAGCTGTCCTCAAGTGTTGATCGGACATGGAGGGGCAGTAAATTATGCAAAGGCACAGCCTGAGCAGGAAAGAGGTGAAAAGCATGAAGGAAGGAATCCATCCTGAATATAAGGAATGTAAAGTAACTTGCGCATGCGGTAACACATTCGTTACACGGTCTACTGAAGAAGAGATCAGATTAGACGTGTGCTCAGAGTGCCATCCATTCTTTACAGGACAGCAGAAATTCATCAATCGCGGCGGACGCGTTGAGAAATTCAAGAACAAGTATAACCTTGACTAGTAAAGAAAACTTGTATCTTAAAAAGACCCGGAAGTTCGGAAATTACTTTGGACTTTCGGTTTTTTTATGGCTTTGGATATGGTAGAATAAATTGACTAAAAATGCCCTGATATATGGGCAGAAATCATAGATCCGGAGAGGAAAATGTTTGACAAATTAGACTTTATAACAGATAAATATGCAGAGCTTTCACAGAAGGTATCAGATCCTGAGATAATAGGAAATCAGGCCGTATGGCAGAAGTATGTGAAAGAGATGGGCGAGCTTGAGCCCGTCGTAAAAAAATACGAAGAATATAAGAAGGTAAAGACCGGGATGGATGAAGCCCGGGAAATGCTCAATGAAAGCGGCCAGGATGAAGAGATGAAAAAACTGGCTAAAATGGAGCTTTCAGAACTTGAGGAAAAGCTGCCGGCACTTGAAGAGGAACTCAAAGTGCTGCTTCTTCCTAAAGACCCTAACGATGAAAAGAACGTAATACTTGAGATAAGAGCAGGCACCGGCGGTGAAGAGGCTGCTCTTTTCGGCGCGGACCTTCTCAGAATGTACACCCGCTATGCTGAGCGCAAAGGGTGGAAGACTGAGCTGATGGAGATCAACGAGACCGGCATAGGCGGCATCAAGGAAGCTGTCATGCTCATCAAGGGTAAAGGCGCATACTCAAGACTGAAATACGAAAGCGGCGCTCACCGCGTGCAGCGCGTGCCTGAAACTGAATCCAGCGGAAGGATACATACATCCGCTGCCACTGTGGCAGTGCTTCCTGAGATAGATGACGTTGAAGTGGATCTTGATCCCAACGACGTAAGAGTAGACGTTTACCGCGCTTCCGGAAACGGCGGCCAGTGCGTAAACACTACAGACTCAGCCGTTAGACTTACCCACATCCCTACAGGACTGGTTGTAACCTGTCAGGACGAAAAATCACAGATAAAGAACAAAGACAAGGCCTTCAAGGTACTTAGAGCAAGGCTCTACGACCTGAAACTGAGAGAGCAGCAGGATGAGATATCAGCTGAGAGAAAGAGCCAGGTAGGAACAGGCGACAGGAGCGAGCGCATAAGGACATATAACTTCCCGCAGGGAAGGATCACAGACCACAGGATAGGCATGACTTTATATAAACTCGACTACTTCCTTGACGGAGAACTTGACGAAGTGATCGATGGTCTCATCACCAGCGATCAGGCTGAAAAGATGAAGGAATTTTAAGGATAATGGAAACACTCATACTGGATCCCACAGATGAAAATATAGAAAAAGCAGCGAAGATACTGGCAGACGGCGGTCTGGTGGCATTTCCCACAGAGACTGTGTACGGTCTCGGGGCAGACGCGCTGAATGAGGACGCGGTGAAAAGGGTATATGAAGCCAAAGGAAGGCCTTCAGACAACCCTATGATAGTCCACATCAGCCGCGCCAGCGACATAGGTCAGATGACCAGGATGCTGAGTCCTGTTATCGTGGATCTTATCGATAATTTCTGGCCGGGACCTCTGACTCTGGTAGTGAAGAAAAGGGACGAGATCCCGAAGACCACTACCGGCGGCCTTGACACAGTTGCAGTCAGGATGCCTGATAACGAGACGGCAAGAAAGCTGATAAATCTGGCAGGAGTGCCCGTTGCGGCTCCCAGCGCCAACCTTTCCGGAAGACCCAGTCCGACCACATACGAACACGTAGTGGAGGATCTTGACGGCAAAGTCGACGTGATACTGAAAGGAGAGCCCTGCAGAGTAGGAATAGAGTCCACAGTCCTGGATGTTACAGGCGAGACTCCCATGATACTCAGGCCCGGCATACTGACAGAAGAGCAGATCGAGGCAGCCATTGGCAGAAAGGTCCAGATCGATCCGGCGGCTCTTCGCACTGCTGAAGAGATGAAAGAGATAGCCGCAGGCAGGAAAGCAGATGATGTGATTCCCAAGGCCCCCGGCATGAAGTATAAACATTACGCCCCCAAGGCAGACATGCTCATAGTGGAAGGCGCCAGAAACGATGTTAAGAGAGAGATACAGAGACTTAAAGAGCTGAACGAGAAGCTGGGCTCTAAAGTAGGCGTCCTTCTATTCGAGGAAAAAGCCTTCATAGAGGCGGCACATGATTTCTTTGCAAAGCTGAGAGATCTTGATCATCAGGACGTTGACCTGATTCTGGCGGGAGCTTTAAGCGACACAGACGGCGTGGGCTTTGCTGTGATGAACAGGATGCTCAAGTCTGCAGGATATAACATAGTAAGAGTCTGACAGGTCTGAAAGGACCCGGAAAAGACCAGAGCAGGAGACCATATGAAAATAGCAGTAGCAAGCGATCACGGCGGTTTCGCCCTGAAAAACACAGTCAAGGAACATCTGGAAAAGAAAGGCATCGAAGTGACAGATCTGGGCACATACTCCGAAGAGTCGGTGGACTACCCGGTATTCGGCAGAAAATGCGCGGAAGAAGTGGCTTCAGGAAAGGCCGATAAAGGCATAGTATGCTGCGGCACAGGCATCGGCATATCCATAGCCGCCAACAAAGTAAAAGGCATCCGGTGCGCTCTCTGCACATCAGAGGAGATGGCGGAGATGGCTTCAAAGCATAACAATGCCAACATGATCTCCATGGGAGGCAGGATCCTTGAAGAAGAAACTGCATTAAAAATAGTCGATAAATGGCTGTCGTCCGAGTTTGAAGGAGGACGCCATAAGAGACGTACAGATATGTTAGATGAAATGTAAATAAAACTGCAGGAAGGAGGGTGCAGGGGAGAAGGCTTCTCTGCAAAATCAAAAATGGCCAATGTATATGTATTCGATCACCCGCTGATCCAGCATAAGACTGCGATCCTCAGGGATAAGAACACCAGTACCAAGGATTTCAGAGAACTGGTAAAAGAGATAGCCATGCTCATGTGCTTCGAGGCGACCAGAGAACTGGAACTTGAGGAAGTGGATATAGAGACACCTATCTGCGCTACTAAGGCTAAGATGCTCAAAGGCAGCAAGCTGGCCATCGTTCCCATCCTGAGAGCAGGACTTGGCATGGTGGACGGCATGATCTCCATGATACCCAGCGCCAGAGTGGGACATATAGGTCTTTACAGAAATGAAGAGACCCACGAGCCGGTGGAGTATTACTGCAAACTGCCAAGCGATATAGAAAACAGAGAGATAATCGTGCTCGACCCGATGCTGGCAACGGGAGGAAGCGCATCTGCTGCCATAAACTTCATCAAGCAGAGAGGCGGCAGGAAAATAAGGTTCATGTGTCTGATCGCAGCGCCGGAGGGAATCGAAAGGCTGCACTCTGATCATCCTGATGTCGATATATTCATCGCGGCCAAGGATGAGAAGCTCAACGAGAACGCGTACATCGTTCCCGGCCTGGGAGACGCAGGCGACAGACTTTACGGCACGAAATAGCAGCATAGCTTCCGGGATGCCGGAAGCAGAACGCGCACCTTTGTGCATGAGGATAAAACTTACGATCAACATTTTTTACGGAGGAAAGAAATGGCACCAACAAAAAACCCGCACCTGTTATCTTGGATCGATGAGATGACGAAACTCACCAAACCTGAAGAGGTAGTATGGATCACAGGCGAAGAGTCGCAGCTGGAAGATCTCAGAAAAGAAGGATGCTCTACCGGAGAGATGATCAAGCTCAACGAAGAGAAGCTCCCGGGCTGCTACCTGCACAGAAGTGACAGACAGGACGTAGCAAGAGTAGAAGGACGTACATTCATTTGTTCTAAAAAAGAGGAAGACGCAGGCCCTACTAACAACTGGATGGACCCGGAAGAAATGTATAAGCTTCTTTACGGGATCGCAGACGGCGCCATGAAGGGCAGGACCATGTATATCATCCCGTTTTCAATGGGTACAGTTGATTCACCTTTCGCGAAGATCGGTATCGAGATCACAGACTCTATATACGTAGTGCTTTCAATGGCTATCATGACCAGGGTCGGAAACACTGTACTTGACGCGCTGGGAGATTCACCGGATTATACTAAAGGCCTTCACTGCAAGGACAAGCTGGATCCGGAAAAGAGATACATATCACACTTCCCGGAGGACAACACCATCATATCAGTCAACTCCGGATACGGCGGAAACGTACTGCTGGGCAAGAAGTGTCTGGCTCTGAGAATAGCATCCTACCTGGGACACAAGGAAGGCTGGATGGCAGAGCACATGCTCATACTGGGTATCGAAGATCCGCAGGGGAATGTACGCTATGTAACAGGCGCTTTCCCGTCAGCATGCGGAAAGACCAACCTGGCTATGCTGATCCCGCCTGAAAAATACAGGAAAGAAGGCTGGAAGGTATACTGCGTAGGCGATGACATCGCATGGCTGAGGATCGGCGAAGACGGAAGACTCTGGGCAGTCAATCCTGAGAACGGATTCTTCGGAGTAGCTCCGGGAACCAACAACAAGTCCAATCCTAACGCACTGGCATCAACCAGCAAGAACACCATATTCACCAACGTAGTAAGGAATCTTGACGACAACACAGTCTGGTGGGAAAAGATGACTGACGAGCGTCCGATGAACGCAGAAGACTGGCAGGGCAATATATGGCCGCCTGAAAGCACCGAGAAAGGCGCGCATCCTAATTCAAGATTCACAGCACCGGCTAAGAACTGTCCGTGCATCTCAAGTGAATTCGAAAACCCGAAGGGCGTTCCTATCTCCGCTATCATTTTCGGCGGAAGACGCGCCAAGACCGCACCGCTGGTTTATCAGTCAAGAGACTGGGATCACGGCGTATTCGTAGGATCAGTAATGGGTTCTGAGACGACTGCCGCTGCAACAGGCGAGGTAGGCGTTGTAAGAAGAGACCCGATGGCTATGCTCCCGTTCTGCGGTTACCACATGGGTGACTACTGGCAGCACTGGATGGACATGGGAAAGAAGATGACCAATCCTCCTAAGATATTCAACGTCAACTGGTTCAGGACAGACGATAACGGCGACTTCATCTGGCCGGGATTCGGCGACAACCTGAGAGTCCTCGAGTGGATATTAAAGAGATGCGAAGACAAAGTAGACGCAGACGAAGTCGAGATAGGCTACGTTCCGAAACCGGAAGAT
>CAMCER010000008.1 GCA_945873875.1 uncultured Clostridia bacterium | reverse complement strand
ATCAAATTTCGTGATCATGTAATGTGCCGTTGAACATTTACTTCAACAATCAACGGAAAAATGCCCGCTTTTCAGGGATATAAAAAGGGAAGACCTTGATGCCATGCTCACGTGTCTTGGTGCCAGCATAAGGCACTTCGACAAAAGCGCTGTCATCTTCCATGAAGGCAGCGATGCCAGATATATGGGGATAGTTTTATCCGGAGCAGCCCAGCTGGAGCGTGTGGACTATAACGGAAACAGGAGCATCATAATGAAGCTGATGCCGTCTGAAATGATGGCAGAAGCCTTTGCCTGCTCAGATCTTACTGAGCTTCCCATAGAGATAGTGGCAGCAGAAGACAGCGACATAATGCTCATAAACGCAGAACGTATAACACGCACGTGCAGTAATGCCTTCACCTTCCACAGCCAGATGATATATAATCTGCTTCAGGCAGTGTCCATCAAGAACATAACACTGAATCAGAAGATTGAGATCACATCCAAGAGAAACACCAGGGAAAAGCTCATGGCGTATCTGATGATGGAAGCTAAAAAAAGAAAAAGCAGCACATTCACCATCCCCTACGACCGTCAGGAACTGGCAGACTATCTGGAGGTAGACAGGAGCGGACTTTCTGCCGAGATAAGCAGGATGAAAAAAGAAGGTCTGATAGACTGCAGCAGGAGCCGTTTCACCGTAAAATGACAGAAGATCAGCAGGCGAAGAGCGCAGAAAGGAAAAGAAAATGAAAGCCATAATGATAAAAGGATTCTCCAAGACTGGAAAGACCACTACATGCACCGAGATAATCAGAGAACTGGTGAAAAGAGGCTATTCAGTAGGGAGCATAAAAGACATACACTTCGAAGGTTTTTCTCTGGACACTGAAAACGAGGACACCTGGAAGCATGCCCGCGCCGGAGCATCTGTAGTTACGGCCAGGGGACTGAAAGAGACCGATGTCATATATCACAGGCAGCTTGACGTAGAAGAGATCCTGCCTCACTACGATCAGGACTATCTGGTCTGCGAAGGAGACTGCGGCCTTGGCTGCGCCAACATAGTTACGGGAAAGACAAAGGAACAGCTTGACCAGCGGCGCGATGAAAACACCGTCGGATTCTCCGGCGTCATAAGCTCTGAGATAAGTGAGTATGACGGACTTCCGGTCATAAACGGAACGAAAGAGATAGAAAAGCTGGTCGATCTGATCGAAGAAAAAAGCACAGAGATAAAATAAAAGGACTCCATCGGCTTAGCAGAGCGAAGATGCAAAACTCTCTTATCGGGCACCACTGAAAGAATCATTCCAATGGATTCTTTATATTGTTAAGATATGACGCAGTCCATTCTGACCAGCTGTAATTCAGCATATAAACGCCATTGTAATTACTTAAGTATTCTTCCTCGCCTGCCAGGAATCGGAACAGATCACAGTCCACAGCATCACATATCAGGCGTCTCTGCCGATCCGCAGTTTCGATGATATAGTCGATACCATATTCTGCAAGTGTTCTTTTCAAAAACATTACTGCTTTTCGATATCTTGCATTAGTTTTAGTATTGACTGGTTCGTTTTCCCAGAGGCAGCTTATCACATCACTGGAAGTTACGTATCCTCCACGGTGATCAACGAGTACTGCCAGCAGTTCTTTGGATTTCTTGTTCCTAAATAGTACTGGAGATCCGTCTACGAACACCTCGAAGTAACCAAAAGTCTGAATCTTCACTTCGTGTGGAGGCCGGGTTATATGACTGTGGGATGACAACAGATCGTAATCTCTACTTGTGTTGCCACCGGAACGGATGGCATCTTTTAATGCGAATTTTGCACATTCAAAAGCGCTGCGAAAGCCTTTTTCCGAGCCGTGCGGACATCGGACGAATCCCATGCTGTATCCAGGTATAGAGTGCCTTTCGCTTTGCGCTCTGAGATGCTTAAAAAGTTCATCGATCTTTTTCTTTGAATCGGATTTATTCTTTAAATCACGGAAGCAAACTATAAATGTATTATCCCCGAATCTTGCGTAAATTGCCATGTTTCTCAGGTAGGATCTGAGCAGATCTCCAGTTTTCTTCAGCAAATTGTCTTGTTGATCAAGACTGTAATCATTGAAATGATCGATCTCAATCAGCAGAAGAACATTGTAAGTGTTTTCAAAAGGCTTTTCCAAATTGTAAGAACAACACAGATCTTCGAAAGCTTCACGGTTCATTAATCCAGAAATGTTGTCGGTTTTCAGACGGTTCTGCATTTGTGAAGCATTTTTTATATGTGTGATGTCCGAGACACATAAAAGGATCTCGTTTGGATGCTGGTGTAGAGCAGCCATCTGTAGCCAGCGAACTTCATTAAATCCTTCTTGTGTGCGATATTCGATGGTTGACCACGGTGGAGTTTCATGCGAAGCAAGATTATCTAAAAAAGCGGCATATTTATCTCTGTCTTCTGGATGAACAAGTTTTTTAAGAAGGGATCTTTTGAAATCCCATAGACTCATATAACTGCCTTTTTTGATATCGGTGTAATTCTGATTCCTGATTACTTTCACTTCTGCAGTAGCCGTGTTGATTTCAAATGCGTCATCATAAATATGCTCAATCGAACGGAAGAAATAATCACGCGTTTCTTTATCGATTATATTATCCGGAATACATATTATCTGGAACTCGTTTGAGTCCTTTATTTTTTGCACACACCCGTGCATTTTGATTTTGCGAAGATTATAGTCATACAAATGATGTTCAAAATAAACCGGAGAATTGTCGGAGGCAGCTTTATGGCAGCACTCTTTAAATTGAGGGACATCTTCTTTGGTCAGAAAAAAGAAAGGCTTGTTCTTCAGGGCCTCGACACGTTCACTGTCGCTGGAGTCGACATTAATAATTTGAAGCATGGAATTACTTATATAGGTGATTCTTAACTTGGGAGTTATTGTTAAATATACTTCTCCGCACGCATACTGATTCATATAAAACCTCCAAACCCGTGCATGATACTTTATACACTAATAATAACTGACAGCGCGTGCTAAAAGCGTTCGCGGGTGTTCTTCGCGCGTTCCGTATGCTTAAGCAAATTGCGAGTACTGATGAGAGTATATCATAGTTGTGTAAGGTAAATACCGAAAAGGAACGAATAATTCACATTTCACAGCTTTCAGGGAACGGCCTGCGTGATACAATACGACAGACTTGCTGCAGTAAGGATGGATGTGCAAGAGAAAGGCAATGAGCAAACAACAAGAAAGGAGTAGTTATGGAAGGGACAAGAAAAACAAGGAAGTTGATAATTGCTATTATGGTTGTTGCAGTGATTGTACTCAGCTTCTCGTTTAGCGGCACGGATGCCTTCTCAGAGGCTGCGACAGGGGAACTATCAAATGCAGAAATTGATTTGATTAATGATGGAATAGGGACTCTTGAAAAATCTGGGAAACAAAGCATACGATTGGATGGGAAAGTAATAATGGTGAAAGAATCTTTACCTGCTGTTGAATGTGTTGAAGCCACCAGTTCGAATGATATACGTGTTTTGGACACTTATGTCATTAAAGATGCGGATGAAAATGAACAAGGGGAACATGAAATTGTGACTGTAACCGAGATGGAAGTAAAGTCAACCACCAGTTCTAAAGACAAGACCCAAGTGTGCGGGAGAGTGACTGCGTATTCTAAAACATGGTATACAAGCAAGTCTGTTAGTGGTTTTACCTGTCGTAAGGTGACTAAAACAGGTGGAAAAATAACTAATAATTCACAGAACGTGACCATCAGAAACCTGAGATCAGAATTAAAAGGCCTTGGGAGATGGTGTGATTCATCTGGAACATTTCATAATACTGGACAGTTTTTAAAGCAGCATACGTTTTCTGTAACGAATCCAACTACGATGAAAACATGGTCGACACAGTATGATAGGTACTACGTTGATGGTGCAAATGGTATCCTCCAGACACGTTTTTATGTGACATATGGAGGGACGAACGCAGACCAGCAGGCTACATACCACATAAAGATTCAGATATGCAGCATGGTATAGTAAAAGAAGAACGGAAAGGAGAGCATGATGAAAAAGAGATTATTAATTTTGGTACTAAGTGTCTTTTTTATCTTTTCGCTTGCTGCCTGCAGCAGTAGTGACACTGCCAAAATCCTGAGAAACGGCATGGCGGAAATGGATGTATATGAGATCCTGTCAGATTATCCCTGTGATGGTAAAGTGGGTTTAAAAACAGGGAAAGACGGGCAAAAGACTCTAACTTTCAAAGTGTCAAACGGGGATGCAGCGAAACTCTTTGGCATGGACAGCCTTAAAAAGATTCCCATAATAGAATATGTAAGACTTAAGCTGGATTATGAAAAACATGTAAAAAAAATGGTGGTCAAAACTGAACTGCCGTCTTACATAAAAAATGTGAGTTGTACTGCAAAAGAAGCGAAAAAATACATGGACAGAATCGCAAAGGAAATGGGGGCAGATAATTTGCACGCATATGGCGAGCAATCAGACATTTGCGCATATACTGGTGAATATCATGTTGATTATGTTGATATCCTGATTGCAATGGGAAAACCTATAGGGAAAGCAATTTACATGGAGATTCCAGCTCCCGATTCACCACCATCTTTTTAAGCAACAAAAATCTGGAGCGCTGATGAGGAGTCAGCGCTCTTTCCGGAGTTCTTCTTTTATTCGTTTCAGCCGCTCTCTGCTGCAGGGCATTATGTTCTTTGCAAGAGCGTAGTTATGGCATTCTGCAAGAGAGACTTCCTTATGATCTGCCAGCATCCTTTCAAGGTTTTCAGCGATGCCTGATGCGGCTGCTTCCTCATCTGCGCCGGATGAGGCTTCTTCACCGGAGGTGTTTTTTCGTGCCTCCAGAAGGGCCTTGTATTTGTCGTATACGTGATCCGGCGTGCGCATGATCAGTTCGTTGAAAAAGTCCTGCTTGTAGGCCAGGGCGTCGTATTCGTTCCAGCGGGCAAGGAGGCTCACAGCATCTTCTGAAAGCCCTGTGAATCCGCATATCTTCTGTATAAGTTCATTTCGTTCTTCGGCGTTGATTTTATCAGTCATGGGTCCGTCCTTTTCGTTTGTTTTTTTCGTACAGGTAGATTATACATTCGGCTTTTTTTCAGCACAAGCATTATTGCGCCGGCAGGTAGAAAAAACCACTTGTATATGATAAAATCAAGTGGACTGTAAAACAGGCAGGATGACAATATAAAGTGTGTGAAATGAGGAAAGGTATTGTGAGATGAGAGCCAGAAGATTTTCTGTGATTTTAATAGCTATGATAATGGTGATAGCCTCTGTATATTCAGGGGCTGTTTTTGCTGCGCCTGAAAGCGATGGCAGCGCGAAAAGCGGCGCAGACAGCAGCTCTCAGAGCACAGGTACCTACAATAACTACAGCACATACAGGACATACAATACTTACAGCACGTATAGCACCTACAGTCCCTATACCACCGGCTACAGCCTTTCAGGCAGTCTTTCTGTGGTATTCACAGGAGACATCCATTCTCATATAAAATCAGAAAACGGCAAAGGCGGCATCGGGCGCCTTGCTTCGTATATAAAAGAGCAGCAGTCAAAGGATGCGGACACCTTTATCGTGGATGCCGGGAACTTTTCCATGGGCACGCCTTTCCAGGCGGTATTCATGAATGAGGCACTGGAGCTGAGGAGCCTTGGTCTTACAGGCTGCGACGTGACGACACTGGGCGCAAATGAGTTCGCCTACGGTATGGGAGCTCTTGCCGACATGCTTGATGCAGCCAGGAAAAAAGCCGGCGATGATGAAAAGCTCCCGGAGATCGTCTGCTCCAATATAGACTGGGAAAAGACCCTGAAAGGACCTGACGCTAAAGGAGCGGCGAAGCTGAAGAAAGCCATGGAAAAGTATGACACCAAGACTTTCAAAAGCGTGACTAAAGGACAGAAGAAGATCGTCGCATTTGGCATCACGGCAGGCAGTGCAGCCAAAGCCCTTGAGGAGAAGGGGATATATTTCAAAGATCCGGTCCAGGCAGCGAAGGATACGGTGAAGAGGCTGAAGAAAAAGATAAAAGACATCGATATGATAGTATGCCTGGGACAGCTGGGCGCAGGCTCTGAAGAAAAGACCGGAACCGGCGAGGCTGAAAAGATCGCGGCAGCAGATAAGGATATCGATATCATCGTCATAGGAAACAGCGGAAAGACTCTCAGGAAAAAAGCCGGGGAAAACGGCGTTCGCATGGTCTCTGCAGGAAACGACGGATCTTATGCCGGAGTCATAACGTATAAGGAAAAGACCTGGGGAAAAGAGGACTATAAACACGAAAGCTGGGAAGTAAGGAAGCTTGACAGCGATGTGGCAGAAGACGCTGCGGCAAAAGAGGCAGCGGACAGCTACGAGGAGATACTGAACAGCGAATATTTCGAAAAGCACGGATATGAAGAGGGCGAAGAACTTGTGGAAAACGATGTTGCCTTCTCAGATATAGAGAAATTCAGAGACAGCAAAGATAAAGACCCCTTCGGCGACCTGCTGGCTGACTCATATATCTATGGAGCGAAAAAGGCGGGCGTAAAGAACGCTGATGTTGCCATCGCCTCATCAAAGGCAGTGGACGCTGGTCTCGGGAAAGGAAAGATCACAGTCACAGATGTCTTTGATATGAGCAGTGGAAGGCTGGGACCCGACGGCACCGTGGGAAGCGCTCTGGTCAGAGTGTACATGACAGGAAAAGACCTGAAGAACATCGCAGAGGCCAGAGTATCTGTCATACCTGACATGGAGGACGTCAGCTTCTACATGAAGGGAATAAAATATTCGTACAACACTCACAGGATGCCCCGCAACAAGGTCTTCAAAGTGACAGACGATAAAGGGAAAAAACTCAGCGACGACAGGATATATACAGTCATCACTGACAGAGAGTTCCTTGATATAGTCGCAGACATCAGCAAAGGCGGAAAGGGCATGACTCCCATCCAGGTGAGGGATAAAAAGGGAGAGCCTGCAGACGAGAAAAACTGGGACCAGATGACCATAAAGAAAAACGGCGCTGAACTGAAGACGTGGCAGGCTGTGGCAGACAAGCTGGATTCATTTGACGGGAAGATCCCCGGTACGTATTCGAAGGCCAGAAGCGAAGCCACAGAAAGCACTTCCTTCAGCCCGAAGGAACTTTTCGGATCGCTGAACAGGGCAGGGCTCATCGCACTTTGCATCGCCCTTGTCATAGTGCTGGCCGTCGTGCTCATCATCATACTGCTGGTATCCAGACACCGGAAAAGCTACGCATCCAGGATGCGCAGAGAAACCCACATGTTCAGGGATAAAAGGCACGGCCGCGGATCAAGAAGAGGCCGCCATAAGAATCAGAAGAACATCTTCTCAAAGAAAAAGAACAGGTTCTTCTAAGGCAGGGAGACTTTTCAGGCCGCAGAGCCTGCAGATTATAAACAGGATGGATTCGTGAAATGACACTGATCGAGATAATACTGCTGGGCGCGGCCCTTGCCATGGACGCGGCGGCAGTCACTGTCACCAACAGTTTAGTATATCCCCGCATGACAAGGGACAGAGCCATTGCGATGCCTCTGTTTTACGGGATATTTCAGATGATGATGCCCGTTGCGGGATACTACGCAGGAAGCCTGTTCCAGGAGATCATCAGAGAGCATTCGGGACTGGTGGTGCTGGTAATACTGGGCTTTCTGGGAGCGCGCATGGTCATAGAAGGGATCCGCAAGCTCAGAAAAGGCGGGCAGGATAGTGAGGGCGAAGCGGAAAGCTTTGGAGAAGAAAAGAATCTTTCCTATGCTTCGATCCTGCTCCAGGCAGTGGCTACCAGCATCGATGCCTTCGCGGTAGGCGTAAGCTTCAACGCGGCAGACGTTGACCTGTGGTTTTCAGCAGCCCTTATAGGCATCGTCACAGCGGCTATCGTGGTCATAGCCATGGCCGCAGGAAGAAAGCTGGGACATCTGCTGGGGAAATATTCAGAAGTTGCAGGAGGCGTAGTGCTGATCATTATCGGCATCAAAGCTTTTTTCTCATAAAAAACACAGCAGGGACCAGAGCAGATGGTCATACTGCAGGGAGGTACAGATGTCAAGGATAATAGCGGCATCACAGAACAAGCATAAAATAAAAGAGATAGAAGCCATTACGAAGAAATTCGGCATGGAGATAGTATCCCGGGACGAGGCCGGCATAGCCGACATCGAGATAGTCGAAGACGGGACTACCTTCGAAGAGAATTCATATAAGAAGGCATATGAGATAATGAAGTTGTCAGGAGAGGTCACCATCGCAGACGACTCAGGTATAGTAGTTGACTGCATCGGCGGCGCTCCCGGCGTTTATTCTGCCAGGTTCGCAGGTGTGGACGGAGATGATGAGGCCAATAACAGGAAACTGATGGACATGATAAAAGACGTTCCTTTTGAAGAAAGGACCGCCAGATTCGTCTCTGTCATAACCATGGTCTATCCTGATGGGGATACTATAGTCGCAAGGGGCGAAGTGGAAGGCCACGTGATCCCGGAAGAGATCGGAGAGAACGGCTTCGGATACGACCCCATGTTCATACCTCTTGGATACGACATAACCTTCGGGCAGTTCGAGCCTGAGGCAAAGAATAAAATAAGCCACAGAGGAAGGGCCCTGGTCTCGCTGCAGAAGCAGCTGGAGGAAAGAGCCGCCAGAGAAAAGTAAACGGCAGCAGACAGCAGGCCGGGACGTTCAGACCACGGCATCCGGGCCGTACAGGGGCAGGGGAGATAATATGTCAAAAAAGAGACTGACATACATGATCACCATGGGTATCAAGCAGTTCCGGGATCCTTATTATCAGGGATTCGCGGCGCAGCTTGCCTTTTATTTCCTTCTGGCAGTAGTTCCCATGGCCATGATAATCTCCCAGATCGTAGCCAGCATGGACCTTCTTTCCATGGACAAAATAGTAAAGCTCATCGATAATTACCTGGGACAGAATCTGCCTGAAGCGCTTCTGGGACTTCTGAAGACCAAGCCGCAGACCACATCAAACATCATATTCATTATAGTAGCTCTCTGGGCCGCATCCCGCGCCCAGTTCTCCATGATAAGGATAACCAATTACACCATGACCGACGGAAAGACCACAGGAGCCGGATATTTCAAAGAAAGACTCAGGTCCGTGGTCACCATGATCTTCACGGTCATCACTATAATCATAACTCTCATCACCCTGGTATTCGGACCACAGCTTATGAAGCTCATCGCCCTGCTTTTAGGCGATTCTGACATGGTCAACAGCGTGATAACGCAGATCTGGACCTACGGCAGATGGGTCTTCGCCTTTTTACTGTTCCTGCTGGTGCTGGGAGCCAATTACTACATGCTGCCGACTGAAAAAGTCTATTATAAAAAAGTCATCCCGGGAAGCATATTCGCTTCCTTCGGGCTGGTCATCATAACCGTGCTCTATGCCCGCTACGCCACCAGCGTGGCCAACTACGACATCATATACGGATCTCTTGCCAGCGTGGCCATGCTCATGATCTGGTTCTACTTCGTGGCCTGGGTACTTTGTCTTGGAGTCCTGTTCAACAAACTCTGGGAAGATACTAAGGACATGGGCGACGAGGATCCGGATGACATAGACAGTTACGACATCCAGTGAGGCTCAGGCAGCAGCGCTGATGGAAATGAGCACACCAAATGAGGAAAGAAGGCTGAATAAGCATAAAAAGATCCTGCGGAAATGATCCGCAGGATTTCTTTATCTTTATTTGCCGGGCCTGTGCCCGTGCTTTGATTTTTTCCCTTAGTTATTTGATGACTCTTACTCTGGTGATGCCTTCGATGTCCAGAGCTTCTCTCAGCTGGGCCTCGTCCACGTCGCCGTCAACGTCCAGCAGAGTAGCAGCGTAGTCGCCTTTGCTGGTGTTGGTCATGTCGCGGATGTTGATGTTAAGGTCAGCCATGAGACCTGTGATCTTTCCGAGCATGGACGGAACATTCTTGTTGAGGATGCAGATTCTTGCTGTAGCGTCTTTATTGAGAGCACCCAGGCTGCATGCCGGGTAGTTCACTGAGTTTCTTATCTCTCCGCGCTCGATGTATGCCATCAGCTGTTCAGCTGCCATTACTGCACAGTTGTCTTCAGCTTCTGCTGTGGAAGCGCCCAGGTGCGGAAGAGCGATGACGCCGATCTTGCCCAGTACTTCGTCATTAGGAAAGTCTGTTACGTAGTTTCTCAGCTTGCCGCTTTCCAGAGCAGCCAGAAGGGCTTTGTCGTTTACCAGTGTATCTCTTGCGAAGTTGAGGAAAACAGCGCCTTCCTTCATCTGGTCGATCCTGCGGCTGTCGATCATGCCTTTGGTATTGTCGTTGGCAGGAACGTGGATAGTAACAAAGTCGCACTGCGGAAGCAGCTCGCCCAGGTCGTCTACTACCGGGATGGTGGAGTAGAGAGCGTGAGCGGCGCGGACTGTGATGTACGGGTCATATCCGATAACGTTCATGCCAAGCTCGGAGGCGGCATTTGCTACCATGACGCCGATAGCTCCAAGTCCGATGACTCCCAGAGTCTTTCCTTTTATCTCTGATCCTGCGAACTGGCTCTTGCCTTTCTCGACTGACTTCTTGATGTCTTCCTTCAGGTTGGATGCCCACAGGTAACCGTTCGGGATGTTTCTTGCTGCCAGGAACATGCCTGCGATGGTCAGTTCTTTTACAGCGTTGGCGTTGGCGCCCGGTGTGTTGAAGACTACGATGCCTTCCTCTGCGCATTTGTCCAGAGGGATGTTGTTGACACCGGCTCCTGCGCGTCCGATGGCCAGCATGTCAGCAGGAAATTCTGTGCTGTGGAGGTCATAGCTTCTGAGAAGAAGGCCGTTGGCCTCGTCCAGCTCGTCAACGATCTTGTAGTCGTCGGTAAGCTTGTTCAGCCCGACTGGTGAGATTTTGTTCAGTGTTGCGATCTTATACATTTTATTAAACTCCTTTGATTGTTTTTTCTGATGCTGCGCGCACCGGGTCTTCAGTGGTGAAAACATGTATAAATAAGCGGTTTCCCGATTTTGCGCACTTAAGAA
>CAMCER010000007.1 GCA_945873875.1 uncultured Clostridia bacterium | reverse complement strand
CCTGCATCCGGGCTTACCGTAAAACTATATATTTAACAACTCAAAGATAAAGAAGGTAAAAGAAAATGGAACACATTATCTGGAACAGAGAAATCGAATGCGCAGATAGAGCTGACATCAAAAAGCTTCAACTTGAAAGGCTCAAGAAAATAGTAAAAAGATGCTATGAGCAGGTGCCTTTCTACACTAAAAAATTCGACGAGATCGGACTCAAACCGGAGGACATCAAAACACTGGACGACGTGCGCAGGCTGCCCTTCACCACTGCTGATGACCTGAGAGAAAACTATCCTTTCGGTCTTTTTGCAGTAGACAACAAGGAAATAGTAAGAGTGCACGGTTCATCGGGAACTACCGGCAAGCCGAAGATCGTAGGATATACTAAAAATGACCTTGATAACTGGACAGAATGTCTGACCAGGATAATCTGCGCCGCAGGCGTGACGCCGGAAGATATAGTACAGATATCTTTCGGATACGGCCTTTTCACAGGCGGTTTCGGCCTCCACTACGGAATGGAGAATCTGGGCGCCATGGTGATCCCTCTTTCCAGCGGAAACACGGAAAGACAGCTGATGATCATGCAGGACTTCGGCACTACTGTACTTATCGCAACTCCGTCTTATGCCCTTTACCTGGGTGATGAGATCGAAAAGCGCGGACTCAAGGACAAGCTGAAGCTGAGACTTGCTCTCTTCGGCGGCGAAGGTCACACAGAAGAGATGCGCGCCAAGATAGAAAAGCAGCTGGGCATAACTGCAACGGAAAACTACGGCCTCTCAGAACTGGGCGGTCCGGGAATGTCCGGCGAATGCTACATCAAAAACGGCATGCACATCGCAGAAGACCACTTCCTTCCGGAGATCATAGATCCGGAAACGCTGGAGCCGCTGCCTATGGGCGAAAAAGGAGAACTGGTAGTAACTGCCCTCACTAAGGAAGGCTTCCCGATGCTCAGATACAGGACCCGCGACATCACGTGGTTCGATGACAGCCCGTGTCCGTGCGGAAGGACTTCACTGAGGATGGGCAAGATCCAGGGAAGATCCGACGACATGCTGGTCATCAGAGGCGTCAACGTTTATCCTTCACAGATAGAATCCGTAGTAATGGCCATCGACGAGATCGAGCCGTTCTACGAGATAGTCGTTACCAACGAAGGCTACATGGACAGGATCGAGGTCCGCATGGAATTCTCAGATGCCGACCTGCTTGACGACTACGAAAAACTCGATGCCCTCAAGGCAAGGATCCGTCATGACCTCAAGGCAACTCTCAACATCGACGCGAAAGTATCCCTGGTATCACCGGGAACACTGCCTCGTTTCGAAGGCAAAGGAAAACGCGTAGTCGACAAGAGAGAAGTCAAAAAATAGCTGACCGGCTAAACCTGCCGCAAGGCAGTTAGTAATATATTATTATTCAAGGAGTAAAATAAATGTATTGGAATGAAGCAATGGAGTGTGCCTCAAGGGACCTTATGGATTCCATCCAGCTGAGGAAACTCAAGGCCACAGTAAAAAGGGCCTACACCTACGTAGAGCCTTACAGAAAAAAGATGCAGGAAGCGGGAGTGCTCCCGGAAGATATCCAGACACTCGATGATATCACCAAACTTCCGTTTTGTACGAAAGAAGATCTTCGCGACAGTTATCCATACGGCTTTTTTGCAGCGCCGCTCGATAACATCGTAAGACTGCATGCTAGTTCCGGTACCACAGGCAAACCAAAAGTAGACGGATATACCCAGAGCGATTTAGATATGTGGGCCGAGTGCGTAGCAAGAGGTCTGGTCAGCGCAGGTGCTGACAAGACTTCCGTAGTGCAGGTAGCATATGGCTACGGACTCTTTACAGGAGGCCTTGGAGCTCACGACGGAGCATCATACATCGGTGCTTCCGTTATCCCCATGAGCAGCGGAAACACCCAGAAGCAGGTAATGATGATGCGTGATTTCGGCAGCACCCATTTATGCTGCACACCATCATATGCCCTGACACTAGCTGAAGCTGTGGAGAAAGCAGGCATCAAGCCGGAAGACCTGAACCTGAAAGGCGGAGTCTTCGGCGCTGAGCCATGGACCAATGGAATGAAAAGAGAAATAGAAAAAAGGCTTGGCCTCAAAGCCTACGACATCTACGGCCTCTCAGAAATAATGGGACCGGGTGTCTCCTGCAGCTGCGATGCTGAAGACGGCATGCACATACAGGAAGACTATTTCCTTGCAGAAATCATAGATCCGGAAACTCTCGAGCCTCTTCCGGACGGAGAAATCGGCGAGCTGGTATTCACTACTCTCGGAAAAGAGGGAATGCCTCTGATCAGATACAGGACCAGGGATCTTTGTTCCCTTAACAGAGAAAAATGCTCATGCGGCAGAACGTCCGTGAGAATGAGCAAGATACTGGGAAGAACTGACGACATGCTCATCATCAGAGGCGTCAACGTATTCCCGTCTCAGATAGAGACCGTCATCGGCAGATTCGAAGAGCTGACAATAAACTACAAGATCCTGGTAGGCAGAGAAAACAACAAAGACACCTTCGAGATCAATGTAGAGCTTGCTGAAGGTCTTGCCATAGACGACATCAGGTTCATAGAAGACCTGAAGAAGAGAGTAAGTCACGAACTGCGTTCGATCCTTGGCATCGGCTGCGACCTCAGATTCTTGAGCGCCGGCACACTGCCAAGAAGCGAAGGCAAAGCAGTCAGGATAGAAGATACGAGAAAACTCTCAGATAAATAAACGCTTTAAGAGAGACGAAAGCATCTCTCAGTAAAAAGACTCACACCAGAAGGAGGTAATGACATGTTAGTTAAACAGATGTCCGTATTCGTTGAGAACACGACAGGAAGACTTTGCGAACTCACCAAAGTCCTGGCTAAGAACGACATTGACATCAAGGCAATGTGCATAGCAGATACTGTGGATTTCGGTATCCTCAGATGCATCGTGGACGACCCTGAAAAGGCTACAGATGTGCTGAAGAGCAACGGCTTCACCGCCAGCATAACTGAAGTCCTGGCAGTTGAACTCAACGACAAACCGGGCGGACTTGCCAGTGTCCTTGAGATACTGAGCAACGAAGGCATCAGCGTGGACTACATCTACTCCACCATCAGATCCAGAAACGGATATGCCCTTATCGTCATCAAGGTGGCAGATCCGGAAAAGGCCATCAAGCTCCTGAAGGACAACGGCCTGAATCTTTACGGAAAAGAGGACTTCCTCTAGAAACCGGGCCCCGGGCTCGACAAATGCGCCGGGCTCATAATGAATGTTCGATCATAAGGCATGCGTGTTCTTCATGCATGCCTTATCTGTACGGGAAAGGATACCCATGGCAAAAAAGCGCAGCAAAGTCAGACTCATACTTTTTATCATCCTGCTGGCAGTGTTCCTGACCTCCGGCGGTGTCATCGCATCTCATTTCATCAAAGGATATCTGGAAGAAAAGGCCTTTGATGATCTTGCCGCGGAAAAAGATCCGGGCAGTCAGGGGCTCAAGACCAAAAACGGCACAGTCATGGGCGAATACGTGGATCTTTATAAAAAGAATCACGACCTTATCGGCTGGATAAAGATCCCTGACACGAAGCTGGACTATCCCGTCATGCAGACTGCCGGGAAAAACCGGGATCCCGAATTTTATCTCAGAAAGAATTTCAAAAAAGAGTACAAGATCTCCGGCACCCCTTTCATGGATGCCAACTCAGATATTTTCCTGCCTACAGCCAACTGGATCGTCTACGGTCATAACATGAACAACGGCTCCATGTTCGCAGACCTTACCAAATACGACGACCTTGCTTTCTTCAGACAGCATAAATATATCCTTTTCGATACGATCTATAAAAAGGGAGTATACCGCGTCTTTGCCGGCGCGAAGACCCAGGTCTTCGGCAAGGATTATAAAGGCTTCGTATACTATAACTATCCGGCCATCACTGAAGAATCAGATTACAACGAATACGTGCAGAACGTAAAAGCCATGTCGGCTGTAAAATCAAAGATAACTCCCCGGTTCGGGGAGCAGATACTGACTCTTTCCACATGCAGCTATCATCTTTCAGACAACACCACGGGCCGTTACATCGTAGCGGCAAAAGAAGTGGATGCAGCAGAGTATTATCTTGCACAACTCCAGCGGGTTTTAAGGAACGCTCATCCCTGGTTCAAAAACATCCGGGTAAGATAACGCCGCCGCGTTTGCTGCTTAAAGCAGGGTGAAATGGCCCGGGCTGCTGGTTTGTCAGAAGAGATTTATCCCGCCTGACTTCATCAGCACGTTATGATCGTAAAGGAATCCTGCTATATATGAATCGTCAAGAGATCTCATGACCGCGTCTGCGCTGTCCGGCGACACGAAGTTGATGAAGGGCATCAGCAGCGCCAGGAAAAGCAGTATGATAACTGCGCCTTTCAAAGCTCCGGCCACGAGGCCGAAGATGCCGTCGATGCAGCCCGAAAGGCCGTCTTTATGTCTTTTAGAAAAACCTCTCAGTATCAGAAACAGAATAAATTTGATCACGAGGAATATCAGCACCAGTGAAAGCACTGTCATTATGGCATTGGCGAAGGTCTCTGCAAGAGAGTCCACTACATTGCCTGTGACCTCACCGGCTTTGTTTCCTATGACCTCCGGCAGACTGTCGTAATAAGTGGACGCAGAATCAGCCGGCCCGGAAAAGTTGGTCAGCATCAGTCTGTATATCCTGCTGTAAATCTGCGTATGCTCTTTCAGGAACTCCTTGACCGGATCGGCAAGGAAAAAAGCACCGGCCAGAGCGATGAGCCACCCCAGCGAATGCACTATGGTGTACAGAAAGCCTCTCCTGAAACCCAGGACGAGACAAAGTATCATTATCGTGATCAGAATCAGATCTATCATCATATCCCTTTACCCCTTACGCGCGCTGTCAGTGCGCTCTTACGCATTGATTATATCGCAGCAGCCCCGCCCGCGCAAATACCCTCTTGCCGCCGCCCTGCTCACACAAATGTCCCCTTGCCGCAGCCGCCCTGCTCACACAAATGTCCCCTTGCCGCCGCAGCCCTGCTCTTTTTTACCCACATTTCACATATATTCTGATAGTGGTATTTTCAGTGCGTCCGCAGCGCTCCTTTCCACAGTGATTTTACCCAAACCGCTGCTTTCTTCACAATGTGGGTAAAAACAAAGGGCTCATGGCCTGCCGGCATTACCACTATTTTCGTATATTTTTGATAGTGGTAAAATTTACGCATTTGTCTTGCCGGCTCTTCATAGGATATAATCAAATCAGTACTTATCCTGCAAATTCGCAGCAGGCGCATGAAAAATTCGCAGCAGGTGCAGAAGAAACGCCGGACAAACGCGGAGCCGGTACGGAGGCAGGCCCATGATATACACCCATCACTACGAATCCCCTCTTGGGGGCATAACCATCGCGGCAGACGGTGAAGGCATCACCGGCCTGGCTTTTGACGGGCAGAAATTTTTTAGCGAGGACATCCCGGCTGACGCGATCAGTTTCCCGACAAACCCGGAAGCCTCACTGGACGGCCCAATGCCGGACCAGGAATCTGCCGGACGTATCAGGGAGTACTTCCACCAGGCTGACGCCTGGCTGGACACATATTTCAGCGGCAGGGACCCGGGCTTCACACCGCCTCTTCACCTGAAAGTCACCGACTTCAGAAAAGAAGTCTGCGATATAATGCTCACCATACCTTTTGGAAAGACCATGACTTACGGGCAGATCGCAGGCATCCTGGCAGAGCGCAGAGGACTTTCGAAAATGTCCGCTCAGGCGGTAGGAGGCGCAGTAGGCCATAACCCTGTATCCCTCATGATCCCCTGCCACAGAGTCATAGGAAAAGACGGCTCCCTGACCGGCTACGCAGGCGGTCTGGACACCAAGTTCAGCCTCCTGACACTTGAAAAGTCAGAAGCCCTGGAAGGTATCAATTCAAGGTTGTACCACAGTGAAAAATGTGATAAAATTCTATGGCATGTTGAAAGGTCTGTATTCATGCGAGAAGCGCTGAAAGAAGCAGAAAAAGCCTTCGATGAAGGCGAAGTCCCTGTAGGCGCAGTAGTCGTAAAAGACGGAAATATCATAGGCCGCGGTCATAACATGACGGAGGGAAAAAACGACCCTACTGCCCACGCAGAGATGCTGGCCATCAGACAGGCGGCAGACAGCCTTGGCGGGTGGCGGCTCTCAGGATGCGACCTGTACGTGACAGTTGAGCCCTGCACCATGTGCGCGGGAGCCATAGTCTGGTCCAGGATCAGGAAAGTGTACATCGGCACTGCCGATCCCAAAGCCGGAGCCTGCGGCTCGCTGTATAACGTGCTTCAGGACAGCAGACTCAACCACGAAGCTGAAATACAGACAGGACTCATGCGCGAAGAATCCAGCAGACTAATGAAGGATTTCTTCAGAAAACTCAGACGAAAGAAACCCGGAGGAACGAACTTATGAAACGAGTGGGCACATTCGTAATACTGGCCCTTTTGATCTCAATATTCGCAGGCGTATCGGTTTTCGCGGCGAATACAGGCAATCTCAAACTTGAAGATAACTATCCGCAGAACGGTGCTACTGGCGCTTCCATCGATAACCTGAGCGTCAAGCTCTATTTCAATGAAGATGTCAGACCGGCCAGCAAAGCCGTATCAAAGAGCAACACGAAAGCTATAACCTTCAAAGACGACAAAGGAAAAGAAGTGCCGGTACTCGTAAAATATCATCCGGAGAAAAAAGGGCAGGTCATCGTCCTTGCTGACGCTACCAGCGGTTCATCCTCCAAAAAGGGTGCAGCGAAAATAAAGAGCGACACCAAGTACACAGTCACCATCGACAAGTCTTTCCAGGCGACCAATGGCGACACTCTGGCAGATGATGTAAAGATCAGTTTCACCACCATAGACCAGGGACAGGCTTCTGTAATACAGTTCCTCATGATGGGCGGCATGGTCCTTATCATGGTTGTGGTAACTGTCAGAAGCTCTAAGAAAAAAGAGGAAGAGGAAAAAGAGAAAAAGAAGAAGAACGGTCCGGTCAATCCGTATAAGGTCGCAAAGAAGACCGGAAAATCCGTTGAAGACGTAGTAAAGAAAGACTATGACCGAAAAGCAAAAGCCGTAGCCGCGGAAGAAAAACGCAAGGCCAAGGCTGAAAAGCGAAGGAGCAAATACGCTTACCTCTTCGAAGAGGACGAGCCTGACAAGAAACACGTAGCAAGGCCGAGGCCGATATCGGAAGGCGGCAGTTCTTATGTCCATAAGACCGCGAAGAAATCAGCGAAAAAAGCGGCGAACAAGAACACTACCAGGCCTAAGAACCAGACTGGAAAACAGAAAAACTCAAAGAACAAGAACAAGGGCAAGAAAAAGAAATAATAAAAACTTAAGAAGATGAGCGGTAAAAACTGCTCATCTTCTTTCATTTTAGTAAAAGAAGGAAATCAAAATGTGTAGTATAACCATCAATTCCTACGGGAAGATCAATCTTTCCCTGGATGTCCTTGGCAAAAGGCCTGACGGGTATCACACCGTGGACATGATCCTCCATCTCATATCCCTGCATGACACCGTAGGGATATCATGGGAAGATCTTTCAGCAGACCCGGCCGGAGATCTTATCGCAGATGACGCCGGAGATGATGCGGTGGGAAACGAAGCCAGCGGGCAGACAGTCATTTCCCTTTCGACTGATTCACCGGAGCTTCCGGCAGACAGCAGCAACCTGGCATTCCGGGCTGCAGAAGCCATGGCCGATGCCTTTGGAGAAGGCCGCACCGGGAGGATCAATATTTTCATCGAGAAAAACATCCCTGTAGCTGCAGGACTTGCCGGCGGCAGCAGCAACGCTGCGGCAGTTATCCTGGGCATAGCAAAACTCTGGGAACTGGAAGAGCCACTTTCCTCGCTATGTGAGATCGGAGCATCTCTTGGCGCGGATATTCCTTTCTGCATCTGCGGACTGGCTAAATGGAACCCGGAGCTGGGGGAGCATTTCACAGAAGACCCTATGGCATCGCCGTGCATGCGCGGGACAGGCATCGGAACGGATCTGACTCCTGTCGGCTCCCTTCTGAAGACAGGTCTTATCCTGGCAAAACCGGATATCGGTCTTTCGACAGCCGAGATATATAAAGCCATCGACGATACAGATATCCCGGCCCGCCCTGATAACGAAAAACTGATCAGCATACTTGAGGATCCGGACATTTCCGATGCTGAACGGACAGACCTTCTGGAAAAAAACATGGTCAATGTACTTGAAAATGTCGTGTTTTCAAGGTATTCTATTGTTATGTATACAAGAAACAATCTTGAGCAGGAATCCGGCACTAGTAACATCTTCATGAGTGGCAGCGGCCCCACCCTGTTCACCTTTACAGATTCTGACAGTAAAGACACCATCGATCAGAGACTTCAAAGCAAAGGCATTAATGGTATTTACCGTGCAGAAACTGTTTTACCTGAATGACGGCCGCATGAATCGGGAGGTTTAAATGTTAGATATACAGAACCACAGGCCCCTCAGAGAACTGGTCTATGAAGAACTGAAACACCGCATCCTCGTCGGTGAGATCAATCCGGGCACTAGAATGATGGAAGTGGATCTGGCAAACGATCTTGGTGTCAGCAGAACTCCTATCAGAGAAGCCATACGCAACCTTGAAAAAGAAGGACTCGTTACCATCGAGCCCAGGCGCGGAGCATATGCTTCCAGGATGGAAACAAAGGACGTAATAGATATCCTGCAGGTAAGGCAGGAGATGGAGGGCTTTGCTGCGGCACTTGCGGCAGCCAGGATGACACCGGCGCAGAAAGAAAAGCTTGAAGGCGTCAACGCTGAATATACCAAAGCTGTAGAAACCGGAGTCACAGCGGACATGGTCAGACTGGATTCTGATTTCCACCGCATAATCGTTGAAGTCTGTGACAACCCGGTGCTCCTTCGGATGATCACACAACTGCAGGAGATGGTCCTGAGATTCAGATATCTTTATTACGAAGATCAGGAGCGCGCTAAAGAGCAGCCTGCAGCCCACCAGTTCATTATCGATGCTCTGGCATCCGGTGATGCGGAAACAGCCAGAAAAGCAGCGCGTGATCACATAGATGACCTTAAGACACTTGTGATGGATGAAGGTATGTAGACCGATCAGAAAATGCCCTGAGCATCATTACTGTACTGAGCAAAAAAAACTTCAGAACATAACTGTACTGTGCAAGAAAAACTGCAGGATCTCTCCTGCAGTTTTCTGGTTTCTTTATATTGATCATATGGAAGGGAGGTGATTACCCTGTATGGTCTTCATATCCTTTTCACAAGACTTCATAAGGCCGTTTCCGGCAGCGTTTTAATTAGGCGCCTTACCCAGTTTGAGAGTGATGCTCATGGTCTGGTTTCCTCTGAGTATCTGGTATTTTACTTTGTCCCCCGGTTTATGGGAAGTGATGATGCTCTTTAAGGTCTCAACGCTGTCAACCTCTTCTCCGTCTATGCTCAGCACTATGTCATTGACTTTGAATCCTGCTTTCTTGGCATTGTCGCTGTCGATCTCAGCGATATATACGTATGACATGCTCTGCTCGCCAAATCCGAAGAAGTCTTCCATGCCGCCTTCACTGCTGCTGTCTCCGGTCTGTCCGTATGCCATTCCTGAGAATGCTGTTTCAGTTCCTGTGCTCTTTCCGTCGATGATGTTCTGTGCCACCTCTGCGGCCGTATTTACCGGGATGGCGAAGCCCAGTCCCTCTACGTCTGATCCTGAGGATTTAGCTTCGATGACTCCTATAAGCTGACCGTACTGGTTGAACATGCCGCCGCCGGAGTTGCCCGGGTTGATAGACGCATCAGTCTGGATCAGTGACATGGTCTGCCCCTCGATAGCTATCTTTCTTTCCGGCTCGCTTATGATGCCTGCAGTAACTGTGCCGCCCAGCTCACCCAGCGGATTTCCGATGACTACTGCCATATCCCCTGTATCCAGCTCTTCGCTGTTGCCGTAGGTCACAGCCTTCAGGCCTTTGGCGCTGATCTTAAGCACTGCTATGTCCGTTGCGGCATCTGTTCCTACGACCTCAGCCTGATATTCCTTGTCGTTATGAAGAGTCACCTTGATTTTGTTGGCTCCTTCGATGACGTGGTTGTTGGTCATTATATAGCCGTTGGACTTTATGATGATGCCGCTGCCTGCTCCGGATGTAATGTACTGCTGCATCCAGGAGTCAGTAGTCGTTCCTTCAGTGCTTATCTCCACTATGGAATCCTCCACAGCGTCTGCTATCTCCTTGACCGTCATCTTGCTTCCGGTAGCCTCCGCCAGATCATATCCGGTCTGGGAGGTCGACGAAGATGTTTTTCCTGAAGTGTCAGTATCAGACGAACTGTTTATCCCGTACGGGAAGTACTGACTGGCGAAAAGCGATGCGCCGAATCCCACTGCGCCTGATACTGCGATGCAGATCACCAGCAGTAATGCCAGCGCCTTTTTCGAAAGAGAGACAGTCTTCTTTTTCTTCTTCCCCGCTCTTCTCTTTTTATCTATATCTACATCAACGAACCCCTTCTGTCTCTGATATCCGCCAGCTGCTCCGCCGCTGCTTTCCTCATAGCCGCCGGCTGCTCCACCTTCGACCCCTTCGCGCGCTCCGTATTCATTCATGAGCATGTCGTCGAAGCTGGTATCCTCAGCCTTCTCTTCTTCTGAAGGATAAAGGATGAAATTCGGCTCTGTATCCTTTATATCGTTATTGCTATCAGTGTTAATATCGCTGTTATGATCGTTGCTGCTGTACCCATCGTATCTCTTATCTTCCATTTCCTTTTCCTTTTTATTATTTACCGCCTTCAGACAAAACGCCTTCGGGCACTCATAGGGACGTTCAACTTTTACCGTCCTCACCCTACAATGATTTTATACCATCCATATCTTAAAAAAACCTTTAAGAAAATATTTTCCGAAAAAACTTTTCTGTTTCTGCATGTTAAAGGCTCCTCCTCCCGGATAAAGGAGAAAGAGCCTGTTTTTCTCAGCACTTTTCTGCTGTACGTATACCTGCTTTCAGCAGCCGTTTCTTATTTTTCTTTGAAATATGCTTTGATAGTATGATTCTTTTTTACTTTTTTGAAGGTGTATTTCTTTACTTTCTTCACGTTCTTTCCGTCGACTTTAAGCTCGCTCAGGCTGTATCCTTTGTCCGCTTTTATGACAAAAGTCGCGTTTGCTCCGTATTTCACGGTCCTGCTGGCAGTTATGCTGCCGCCTTTTCCCGCACTGCTCTTTATGCGGAATTTCTTTACTGCAGCTTCTGCCTTCTTCCTGTATTTCGCGAACGCCTTATTAGCCTTAGGGATGGTTTTCGCCTTGTCAATGGCCGCTTTGCCGGCTTTGACTACAGGCTTTACCTTCTTCTGGATATACTTTTTATTGCCGATGTATTTGCTGAGCTTTTTCTTCAGAGACTTCTTAAGGGCTTTGAGCTCTGCATCGTAATCCGG
>CAMCER010000006.1 GCA_945873875.1 uncultured Clostridia bacterium | reverse complement strand
CGGGGATCTACGGCAGGTACGCCAGATGCCGCGACCTTTCTGTTGAAGACGTCCAGGGAAACATCGATGCCGGCAAGCCGTATGTAATAAGGCTCAGATCCACAGGAGATCACGACATGCCTCAGGAGAAGATACGCCAGATACAGATAAAAGACGCTATCCGCGGGAAGCTTTCCATGCCCGAAAACGACCAGGACATAGTCATCCTGAAGACTACGGGCATCCCCACCTACCACTTCGCCCACGTCATAGACGACCACTTCATGAGGACGACTCACGTGGTCCGCGGTGAAGAATGGCTTTCTTCCCTTCCCATACACATCGAGCTCTTTGAAAAACTGGGGTTAAAGCCTCCTGTATACTGCCACACGGCCCAGCTGATGAAGCTTGACGAAAACGGCGGAAAGAGGAAGCTTTCAAAGAGAAAGGACCCAGAGCTTTCACTGGATTACTATAAAGAAATGGGATATCATCCCGCTGCAGTCCGCGAATATCTGCTGACCATCCTGAACTCCAATTACGAGGAATGGCGCAAGGCAAATCCGGACACACCGGCAGAAGACTTCCCGTTCTCACTTAAGAAAATGAGCAACTCCGGGGCTTTGTTCGATCTCAACAAGCTCAACGACGTGTCTAAGGACACCCTGGTGCGCATACCTGCATCTGACCTTTACACCTTCCTTCTGGGCTGGGCTGAAGAGTTCAGAGACGACATCGCAGGTCTCATCAGAGACAACGCTCAGATGGTCACTTCCGCACTTGACATCGGAAGAAGCGGCAACAAACCAAGAAAAGACCTGGTAAACGCCAGCCAGATGTTTGATTTCATCTCATTCTTCTTTGATGAACATTTCGAGATAAAAGATGAGCTCCCTGAGCAGGTGAGCAGAGAAGACTGCCGCGCAATACTGGATGCATATCTTGAGACTTACGACCACGCAGATGATCAGTCCGCCTGGTTCGACAAAGTCCGCCAGATCGCCACAGACCTTGGCTATGCGGCCAAACCCAAGGATTACAAGAAGAACCCGGACGACTACAAAGGTCACGTCGGTCATGTGAGCACTGCCATCCGCATCGCCCTTACAGGCAAGACCCAGTCCCCGGATATCTGGGAGATACAGCAGATACTGGGCGAAGAAAAGACCCGCCAGCGCGTAAGCGCCTACGCCGCCGGGATGTAGTTTTTTCGCCAGGCCGCGCTGCTGGGATGTTCACTGCGCTGCGGTCATGTAAAATGCATAAAAAAAGAGGTGACCCTTTACTGGCAGCCTCCGCAGGCTTTGCCGAGGACCGCTGTCAGTAAAGGGTCACCTCTCTCTTTTTTTACGTTTTTACAGTTTCCAGCTGCCCAGGTACGCTTCCTGCTCCGGGGTCAGCTTATCGATCTTCGTCCCCCAGCTTTCAAGCTTCATACGGGCGATCCTGTCGTCGATCTGCTCCGAGACATCGACGACTTTGTTTTCAAGGGTCTTGTAATTATCTTTCACGTACAGAGCAGAAAGTATCTGCACTGCGAAACTCAGATCCATGATCTCCGCCGGATGTCCGTCGCCTGCGGCGATGTTAGCCAGTCTGCCCTCGCCTATGACGTTGACGGATCTTCCGCTGGACAGATGATATGCGGTTATGTTGCTCCTGGCTTCGTTCTTTGAAAGAGCTTCTTTCTCAAGGGCCGCCATGTCGATCTCCACATTGAAATGTCCGGCATTGGCAAGGATAGCCCTGTCTTTCATGCGGAGCATGTGCTCCATGTTTATGGTCCTGCAGCAGCCTGTGGCTGAAACGAAAATGTCTCCCAGCGGGGCTGCGTCCATCATGGGCATGACCTGATATCCGTCCATCCTGGCTTCCATGGCCTTGACCGGATCGATCTCAGTCACTATGACCGATGCTCCCAGGGCGTCTGCTCTCATGGCGATGCCTCTTCCGCACCACCCGTAGCCTGCCACTACCACCGTTTTGCCTGCGATTATCAGGTTGGTGTTGGCCATGAGACTGGTCAGGATCGACTGACCGGTGCCGTATCTGTTATCGAACATATGCTTGCAGTCTGCGCCGTTGACCGCCACCATGGGGAATTTCAGGACGCCGTCGCGCTCCATGGCCTTCAGCCGTATGATCCCTGTGGTAGTCTCTTCGCAGCCGCCCCACATGTCTTCGGCAAGCTCCGGTCTTCTCACATGCAGCGTCTCCACCAGGTCGCCTCCGTCGTCGATGACGATGTTAGGCTTATGCTCAAGACACATCTCGATGTGCCTCTGATACTCTTCATCCGTCGCCCCGTGATATGCGTATATCCTGATGCCGCTGTCTGCCAGGGCCGCCGCCACATCGTCCTGAGTGGAAAGCACGTTGCTTCCTGTGGCTGACAGATCTGCTCCGCCTGCTGCCAGCACCAGACAAAGATAGGCGGTCTTTGCCTCCATATGGATGGATAACGACACCTTGACGCCTTCAAAGGGCCTGGTCTTTCTGAATTCATCTTCAATAGATGAAAGAAGCGGCATATTGTGCTTCACCCATTGGATCTTCCGGTGGCCCGATGCCGCAAGAGCTATATCTCTTATCTCATATTCTTTCATTTTCTGTCCTTTACGATCATTCTACAGTTACCGATTTCGCAAGGTTCTTGGGCTTGTCGATATCGCAGCCCCTTGCCCGCGCAACGAAGTAGGCGAATATCTGAAGCGGCACCACTGACAAAAGCGGCGTCAGCTCATCCATACAGTCAGGTATGTATATCTGATCCTCCACATATTTTCCGATCTTCGTATTGCTTTCCTTGGCTATACCCATTACGTGGGCTTCTCTGGCAGTGATCTCCTCCACGTTTGAGATCATCTTCTCGAACAATGCATCCTGAGTGGCCAGTGCTATGACCAGAGTCTGTTCGTCCATAAGGGCGATGGTCCCGTGCTTCAGTTCTCCCGCCGCGATAGCGTACGCGTTTATATATGATATCTCCTTCAGCTTCAGTGCTCCCTCGTAGGATACTCCCACGTCCTGACCTCTGCCGACGAAGAAAATCTTGTCCCAGTTATAGTATTTTTCTGCGATCTTTTCTATGTCCCCGGTCTTTTCCAGTACAGCCTGGAGTTTGTCCGGGATCTCTTTCAGACCTTCAACGATCTTCGTGTAGTATGCCTTGTCGATGCTCCCCTTCTTCATTCCCATGTACAGAGCGATAAGGTACATGCAAACCAGCTGGGTGGTGTACGCCTTGGTCGATGCTACAGCGATCTCCGGTCCTGCCCATGTGTAGAACACGTCATCGGATTCTCTGGCAACGGAGCTTCCCACTACGTTGACTACAGACAGCACTCTTGCGCCTTTCCTCTTAGCCTCGCGCAGAGCCTCCAGCGTGTCCAGAGTTTCGCCGGACTGGCTGATCGCTATGAACAGCGTATGCTCATCGACAAAGGTATCCCTGTACCTGAATTCCGAGGCGATGTCTGTCTCCACAGGGATCTTGACGATCTTCTCTATGATGTACTTGCCGACGATGCCGGCGTGATAAGCCGTTCCACAGGCTACGATATATATCTTGCTGATGCCCTCGATGTCCTCTTTCGTCAGGCTGATGCCGTCCAGCTTTATGCTCCCGTCTTCTTCAAGTCTCTGATGGAGGGTGTCATAGATGCCCTTTGGCTGCTCGTTTATCTCCGTGATCATGAAGTGCTCGTATCCGCCCTTTTCAGCAGAGTCCACATCCCACTCGATGTGCTGGACTTCATGTGTCACAGGATTCCTGTCATCGTCAAAGATCTTAACGTCGTCTCTGGTCAGGAGCACGGTCTCATCGTTGTCGATGAAATACACGTCTCTGGTCTCCTTCAGTATAGCCGGCACATCTGATGAGATGAAGTTGCCGTCTTTACCAAGGCCTACGATAAGCGGAGCATCTTTTCTTACTGCTACGATCCTGTCCGGTTCATCGGCCGCCATGACTCCGATGGCATATGCTCCCCTGAATCTCTTCACCGCTTTTCCTACTGCCTCCAGCAGGTCTCCTTCGTAAAGAGTCCCGATGAGCTGTGCGATGACCTCAGTATCGGTATCCGATAAAAAGTCGATGCCTTTGTCTTTCAGTTCCTGACGTATCTCCTCATAGTTTTCTATTATCCCGTTGTGGACTACGGCGATCTTTCCGTCCGCGCTTCTGTGCGGATGGGCGTTGGCTGCAGACGGCACTCCGTGAGTGGCCCATCTGGTGTGGCCTATGGCCGCATTGCCGTCGAAGGCAGGATCACCGATGATCTTTTCCAGGTTCTCGATCTTTCCCTGTTCTTTCTTTATCTGTATCTGGCCGTCGATGTTTATGGCTATGCCAGCAGAATCGTATCCGCGGTACTCAAGCCTTTTCAGACCGTCCAGCACCAGGCCCTTGGCCTGATTATCTCCTATGTATCCAACTATTCCGCACATAGAAACCTCCGTTTTCTCTTTTCCCTGTCCCCTTTTTTCGCCGCGCAGGCGGCGTCTTATCGGGCTCTCAGCCCAGTTTTTCCTCGAACAAAGCAGCCAGGTCTGCTGCCAGTTTCGTTATATGATCTACATCTTCGCCTTCAAGCATGACTCTCACCAGAGGCTCTGTTCCGGAAGGTCTGATCAGCACTCTGCCCTTTCCTTCCATCTCCTCTTCGACTTTGCTGATGGCGTTCATTATGTCGTCGTCTCTTTCGTATTTGTTCTTTTTATCCTCGCGGACCTTAGCATTCTTCAGTACCTGCGGATATATGATGATCTCATCAGAAAGCTCTGAAGGCTTTTTCCCTGAAGCCAGCACCGCATCCATTACCTGCAGTGAGGACATTATGCCGTCGCCTGTAGTAGTGTGATCCAGGAAGATGATGTGCCCCGACTGCTCGCCGCCAAGTACAGAGCCTGTCTTCAGCATGCTCTCCAGCACGTATCTGTCGCCTACTCCCGTCACGTCGACTTTGCATCCTATGGATTCCATGTATTTATGGAATCCCAGATTGCTCATGACTGTGGCAGTTACTCTGCTGTCAGGCAGCCTGCCCTGTTCCTTCAGACGGGCTGCGCAGATGCAGATGAGTTTATCTCCGTCCATGAGACGCCCTTTCTCATCTACGGCAATGAGTCTGTCCGCATCGCCGTCAAAGGCAAGGCCCATGAATGCTCCCTCTGAGACTACCATCTGCTGGAGCTTTTCAGGATGTGTTGATCCGCATCCGTCGTTTATGTTTATGCCGTTAGGCTCATTTCCGATGACGACTACTTTGGCGCCCAGATCCTTATATACTCTCTCCGCAGCCTTGTATGAGGCTCCGTTGGCGCAGTCCAGGACTATCTTAAGGCCCTTCAGGTCCAGGTCCACTGAATTCTTCAAGAATTCAACGTAAAGATCCAGGGCGCTTTCTTCTGCTTCGAGACATTTGCCCACGCCTTCGCCTGTAATGTGCTTATTGGCGTCTATGTCCCTTACGATGATGTCTTCGATCTCGTCTTCAAGATCATCGTCCAGCTTGAAGCCCTGGCCGTTGAAGAATTTTATTCCGTTGTACTCGAATGTGTTATGGGATGCTGAGATCACTATCCCCGCGTCAGCGTTATAGTATTTCACCAGATATGCTACTGCCGGCGTCGGTATGATCCCCGCCTTTATGACATTTCCGCCTACTGCCAGTATCCCTGCGGTGATGGCGTTTTCCAGCATGTCGCCGGAGACTCTGGTGTCCATACCTATCAGGATCACCGGTTTTCCGTGGGTCTTGCTCAGCACGTGAGCGCCTGCTTTTCCCAGATTGAAAGCAAGTTCGGGAGTCAGCTCGGAATTAGCCACTCCTCTTACGCCATCCGTTCCAAATAATCTGCTCATACGAACCCCTTTTCCTTCAGGTCAGTCAGTTTACTGTCACCACTGCTACCAGCTCATCTGCATCGGTGGTCACTTCTGCATTATCAGGCACGCTCAGCTCAAGCTTGAACTTGGTCGTTGAAGTCACATCGCTTACATCAATGGCTTTGGCCCTGATCTCACTGACCTTGTCAATATCGTCTGATGTTCCTTTTATGGTTACTTCCTCCGGGATATCGATGCTGATATCGTATTTGTTGGAGGATTCTCCTTTTATTTTCACTTTCAGAGGCACGCTTTTAGTCTTCATGACTGTGCCCTGTATGGATGCTCTGTCCGTTGAAAGATCCACAGTTTTCACTTCGTCTCCGGAACCGTCCACAGCCACCAGCGACACTTCCGCTGCGCCGTTCCCCTTTTCCAGAGCTTTGGCTGATACCGGCGCGTTGACATGGCGCACTTTATCCACGTCAGTTCTGGCGCCGCTTACCTCAACGGTCTCCGGCGAGGATGTCTGGCCTTTCAGCTCCGCGCCTGAGCTGTTTCCCGTAAGGACTATGTTCACTTTCTTCTTCACGGAAACAAGTTTTTCGACTTTTATCTTTATCTTGCTGTCCTTGATGTCTGTCACTTTCACGTCTTCAGGAGGCTCTACACGGACTTCCACATAGTGTGTGCCCCTCTTGTATCCCTGCACGTCGGCGGTGACGTCAAGCTCGTCTTTTTCAACGTTCTTGACAATGGACCTCTTGCCTTCCAGCGTCACGTTCACTCTGTAGTCCGTACTGCCTGAAAGGGCAAGCCCCTCTTCATTGAGCACTTCCTCGTTGACCACGTTCACCTTCACATCCTTCAGTGTCTGGCTGCTGGTGGGAGTGACCTCTCCCATGACATATGCCCACAGGATGATGGCTATGAGAACAGAAAGGATCTTGACTGCAGTTTTATTATTCAGCATCGCCGTCTCCTTTCTTCCTGAACCTGTCAAAGAAGGATGATATTCCTGATGATGCGGATCCGGCCGGATCCAGATACAGCTTCAGCAGGTTCTTTTCCACGTTCTTTATATCCATGAATCTGGTGAGTTCGCCGTCTTCTGCCATGGAGATTATGCCCGTCTCCTCTGAGACGATATATGTTATGGCGTCAGAATTCTCCGTGATGCCTATGCCGGCCCGGTGTCTGGTGCCCAGATTCTTGCTTATGTTCTTGTTGGCTGTAAGCGGCAGCACGCAGCCGGCCGCCAGGATCCTGTCGCCCCTTATTATCACCGCTCCGTCGTGAAGAGGTGATCCTTCATAGAACAGATTGCCTAAAAGCTCAGCCGAGATCTCCGCGTCAAGCTGGGTCCCGGTCTCCGCTATATCCGTCAGCGCAGTCTGTCTTTCAATGATGATGAGTGCTCCGGTCCTGGTCTCCGAGAAGTCTTCAACTGCCTTGACAAACTCGGAAACTATATGTTTGCTTTTATCTTTGTCCAGTTTCCCGAAAGTTCCCTTCAGGAATTTATTACGCCCTACGTATTCAAGTCCCCGCCTCAGTTCCGGCTGGAACACCACCACAAGGGCGAAGACGCCTAAGGTCAGCACCCCGTTGAGTATCCAGTGAAGCGTGTAAAGATCCAGTTTATCCGCCAGGAAAGTAAGCAGCACAAGAAGGAGCAGGCCTTTTACCAGCTGCTCTGCGCGGCTCTCCCTGATAAACCCGATAAGTTTATATACGAGAAACGCAACTATGATAATATCGACAATATCGTTGATCCCGATATCAGAAAAAACGTTCTCAAAAAACTTCTGCATTTGTTCCCCTTTAGTGAAGTGTCTCTTTTCAGCACATATCCGCCAGTCTCTTATCCCAGCGTGCATGCACTGCCCCTTGGCTTATTTTACATAAAATATGCACTGTTTGCAAGGCATGAGCAGGACAAATGTGTAAAAACACGCCTCTCCGCCGCCTCCTTCCCTCTTTCGGCCTCCCGTGCGGGAATGAAAGTATAAAAAAAGCAGCAGTGAGATGACTCACTGCCGCTGTTTCTGTTATCAGTAAACGGGCTCAAGGACTCCGTAGCTGTTGTTCATTCTCTTATATACGACAGCTACACTGTCTGTTTCCAGATTGAGGAACACGAAGAAATTGTGCTCCAGAAGTTCCATCTGCATGATAGCTTCTTCTACAGTCATGGGCTGGAGTGAGAACTTCTTTCTCTTTACGACTTCGATCTCCTCCTGCGCTTCCTCTACGTCAGGCAGTTCTGCAAAGTTCACTGTCTTGTTGTCCTTGTGCTTCTTCTGCAGCTTGGTCTTGAACTTTGACATCTGACGGGAAAGTCTCTCTGTGACCTTGTCGATACCTTCATAAGGATCGTTGGAAACATCTTCTGCCCTGAAGATCGTTCCCTTTGTGCTGATGGTAGCCTCAACTTTATACTTGCTGCCGCCTTCTGTCCTGAATTTCACATTTGCTGGTGTGTCGTCCGAAAAATACTTGTCTAGTTTGTTGAATTTCTTTTCGACAGTTTTCTTAAGCTCATCGCTGGCATTAAAGTTTTTGGTGGTTATATCTACCTTCATAAGGCACCTCCTGTTCGCCTGCTAACATTACCGTCTATATTCAGTTGTCTGACTTTATTATACCACAGAAAAAGCCGGAGGCACTCATTAGTTTTACATGTTTTCCCATATATTTTATGGACAAATGAAAAACTGCCGCGCTAAAAACAGATTAGCACGGCAGCATGCAAGTTGATTTTATCCGCAGAAATTTCCTATTTCCAGAAGTCTGTATCCTGCTTCAGGTCGATGTCTGCAGCCTTGAATTGAGGATCCTTTCCTTCTTTCTTCTGTTTCTGATAATCCTTCAGACACTTGACGGCGACTCCGCCCAGTATCAGGATCGACGGTACGTTGGTCACTACCATGAGTCCCTGTGCCAGGTCAGCAGTATCCCAAACGAGTCCTGCTGTAGCGATAGCGCCTACGAATACCAGTACTGCTGCGCACAGTCTGAATACCAGAAGAAGTCCCGGACCCGGCTCTTTCTTGATTATGAACTTGAGACAGCCTTCGCAGTATGAGTAGTTGCCTATCAGTGTAGTGAAAGCGAACAGTGACATGGCAACTGCGATGAATATAGGTCCGAAGTGTCCCAGAGTCGAACCTAAAGATTCCTGTACATATCCTGCAGCGTCAGCTGTTCCGTCCCCGTTATTGAATTTTGCGAGAGGAACATTAGTGCTCATGCACATGAACGCTGTAGCTGTACAGATAAGCAGTGTATCCAGGAATACTGAAAGCATCTGTACCAGTCCCTGTTTTGCAGGGTGTGAAACATCAGCTGTCGCTGCTGCGTTAGGCGCAGAACCCATACCAGCCTCATTGGAGTAAAGGCCTCTCTTGAGTCCCCACATGATGCATGATCCTGCGAAACCTCCGAAGATAGCCTTGAAATCGAAAGCTCCCTCGAAGATGTTTGCGAACATGTGTCCCAGATTTCCAGCGTTCATTATGAGAACGATGATCGAAACTAGAACGTACAGAACGCCCATTACAGGAACCAGAAGTCCTGTGACTTTCACCAGTCTCTTGCCGCCTCCGAGTATGATGATCCCGAAGAGCACAGCCAGGATGATGCCTATGACGATCGGTGTGGTGCTTTCGTTATAGAAACTGAAAGCAGCGAATGTTGACTGCAGGTTGAATGAAGCCAGCATGTTGTATCCGACTGCATATGTGAATATGATCAGTATCGAGAAAATGATACCCAGCCATCTGGCGTTGAGTGCCTGATGCATGTAGAATGCAGGACCGCCGTAACTTGATCCGTCCGGATTCTTTTTCTTGTAGATCTGAGCCAGTGTTGACTCGATAAACGCTGTAGCTCCGCCCAGGATAGCTGTGATCCACATCCAGAAGATAGCTCCCGGACCTCCCAGGATTATAGCTGTGCAGACACCGATTATGTTTCCTGTACCTACACGCGAGGCCGTCGATACCATCAGCGCTCCGAATGAAGATATACCGTTTTCCGTCTTTGGTTTTTCCGATACTACCCTGAAGCATTCCCCGAACAGTCTTGCCTGCATGAATCTTGTTCTGATGGTAAAGTAGATACCACCTGCTATCAGGAGAAGCGGGATGAACCATGGCTGATACAGGACGCCGCTTATCAAGTTGACCACATTGTCAATTGCTTGCATAGTCTTTCCCTCCCTTGAAAAAAATCACTTCCAAATAACCAGTATTCCCTGCATTTTTCACGCAGGGATATAAATGCCTATATATTTTACTATAAAAATGCGCTTTTGTCTATTTTCTGTCAACCCGCTGTAAAAATATGTAAAAAACAGCACCTGATGAATCTTCGGCTGACCTGGTCTTTGCCCCCACACCTGCCTTGACCGGAGTTTCTCCGAGGACTTACTTCTAAACTGCGCCATGATCACTGCCGCCCTTGCGGATCAGCTTACGTGGGACCTTTCGCCCGCAGCTGGCCTGGCCTTTCAACCACAGACCCGAAGACTCATCAGATACTGTTTTTTCACAGATAATTAAATACCACTTTACATGCGTCCTGTCAAACGCGCCCCGCTATTTCAGCGCTTTCACAGGACACTCTTTTACACATTCATAGCAGAGTATGCACTCTGTAGCGTTCTTTCTCTTCCTGCTTTCCCTGTTTACTTCCACGTTCATGGGGCAGGCTTTCAGGCACCTGCCGCAGCTGACGCATTTTTCCTCGTCGCAGTGGATCCTGGCAAGAGCCAGATAGCTTGCAGGCTTCATGAGCACCGATACCGGGCAGACGTATTTGCAGAAAGCGCGGTTATCCTTCAGGGCGAAAGCCAGAATGATCCCGACTGCGTAATAAAGGATGTTCCCGCCGATAAAGAGCCAGAACATTATCCTTTCCATGTGAGCGACTCCTCCGATGACCAGTCCTGCTACCAGAGTAAGGGAAAGGACAAACACGATATATCTTACCCATCCAGCCTTTTTCCTTGATCCCGCCGGCCTTTTATACGGCAGCAGGTCCAGGATCATTGCCGTCCAGCATGCGTAGCCGCACCATCCTCTGGAAAAGAGCAGCGGTCCGAAGATCTTGGCGACGGCATAATGTATCACTGCCGCCTCGAAGACGCCCAGAGAGAGATAATACCAGAATCCTTCTATCTGCATGTTCTCACCGCGGATAAGTCCCAGATATATCAGCATGTAGCATCCCACTGCCAGCTGGATGAACCTTCTGGCATAGGGTTTTTCTTTTATGAACATGACCAGGCCTGCCGCGATGCAGCTTCCTATGTAGGTGAAATTGAACAGATAAAAGATCTCGCCCTTCGCTAACCACAGAGTGACCGCCATAGTCTCAAATACCAGAAACATTATGACGGGCGCAAGGTACTTTTTCATTTTTCTTCCCTTTCATATACTCCCATATCGCCGCCGGAAGCGAAGGTCACTGCTATGATCCTTCCCGCGCCGGCTTCTTTAAGGACACGGGCGCACTCGCTCAGGGTGCTCCCCGTAGTCATTATATCATCGATCAGAGCTATGGTCTTCCCTCTGATCATCCCTGCCGCGTCCTTCTTCACACTGACGGCCCCCAGCATGTTCTCCCTGCGGGCCCAGAGACTCAGCCCCTTCATAGGCGCAGTCTGCCTACTCCTTACCAGAGCTTCAAAATACAAAGG
>CAMCER010000005.1 GCA_945873875.1 uncultured Clostridia bacterium | reverse complement strand
AAATGCAATGATAGGACCAGCGGCACTAGCGCCACCCATTCCCATTCCTACTGCCGGATATCCGCCGCCCATTCCAATGGCAGCAATACCCATGCTGAGCGTTGCTCCCATCACGATCGATACAACGATACCTACGATCAGCATCGGTATCATCTGCGCGAAAACCACCAGTATCTGAGCCAGGAATGAGTCTCCGAACCTTTCTTTGAATCCGATAAGCAGCATTTTCTGGTTGATTTTCTCATCCTTGCTGGAGTGGTAATACATGTACGTCAGAGCATATATCATAGGTCCCATGATGATAAATCCTCCGACACCCAGCGTAAATAATGAAGCAACAATATCTGCCGCCAGGAACAGAACCAGTGCAAGGAGCAGTTCTCCCCACTGCTTTTTCATGTTTTCTTTTCCGATCTGCTTTATCGTTTTTCTATCTAACGACATTTTTACACCCGCTTTCTTTTCTCATTTTTTCCCTTAAAACCATTTGTCTTTATCTTCTAGTACTCGCAGTAATCGAGAGAGACCCATCCGCCGGACTCGAGCCTTCCCCATCCCAGGTCAGAACCTTTTCCTTCCTGGACTTCAACGATGGTGAATGTTCCTTTGCCCGTAGACTTTCCTGTCTTGTCATAGTTGGTGCCCGGACCTTTACGGATATTAAGGTCGTCAACATCGACAGTCACTTCAAAGGATTCATCATCCCCATCATAAACGTAATCGTATCCGTTGCTGTCATCAGACTCCTCATCCGTGTCTTCGTCATAGTACTCTTCCTCTGAATCATAGCCTCCCGATTCATTATTGACGTAATCCTGCAGGCCGCTTATTTTCACCGTCTTCTCATAGCCTGTGACTTTGATCTTATGTTTTTCAGCGTCCGCTTTCTTATATTTCACGATGATCTTGACAGTATCTCCATTGCTGAGTTCGGAGTCTCCATCATGGTCTGTGGTCAAAACGACGGTATCAAGGAATTCCTGCACATCAGCCTCTGCGTTCTGATAGTCCCATCTTTCAAGAGCCATATTATAGTCGATCTCGTTTATGTACCCGCTGCCGTTATACCCCTGGATATCCAGAATCTCAGCATCCAGATCCTTTGCCAGATCCAGTTCTGTCTTCTGGAAAAAGCCGAAATATGCGAAGCAGGCCGCGCCCACGGCGGCAATGATCGCAATGATCAATATAGGAATTTTATATGATTTCTTTGGCCTTAATGCCGGCATATACTGAGCAGGCGTCAGGACTTCCACTGCGGCAGGGCTGACCTTTTCCGGTTCAGCCGGACTGACATCTTCCGGTTCAGCCGGACTGACATCTTCTGGTTTGCCTGGGCTAGCCTCTTCTGTTTCAGCTGGACCGACATCTTCTGGGTCGACTGAGTCAGCCTCCTCTGCCTCCTCTGGGCTGATGTCTTCTGCTTCAGCCTGGCTTGCGTCTTCATCAGCTGAACTGATTTCTTCTGGCTGCTGCGTTTGTTCCTGAGCGGCTTCCTCTTCGGGATCCGGCTCAAACACGTATCCGCATTCTTCGCAGAACAGCGCGTCTTCAGCGTTCTCCGCTCCGCATTCAGAGCAGTATTTTATTCCTCCCATCAAATCACCTCCAAACCGTTATATAAACTGCGGATATGCTACTGGCGTTTTTCCTTTCTGACCTTCTTGAGAAGCTTAAGATTCTCCTTTTCTATGTCCGAGAACCTGCTTTCCGCCACTTTCTCACTGTCGGTACCGTTTGAAGTATCGTACCAGTCAGTTCCGTTAAAATACTCCTGCACGTCCTCTTTACCGAAAACATATCCGTTATTGGCAAATATGTAATTGATCAGCAGCTGTATGTCCTCAAGCTCCATATCCTGGAGTTCATCTTCGCTGAGATAGGTGTAGCATGCCTGTTCGAGCAATGGATCTGTGCTTTCGCTGTAATCATCATCCTCATCGTATGATTCTTCTTCCGGATAATAATCCGTACCGGCGGCCGCATCCTGCAGTCCGCTCACCCTGACTGTCTTTTCTTCACCGACGACTTTGATCTTATACTTTTCAGCATCGGACTTCTTGTAGTTCACGATGATCTTTACCGCATCGCCGTTGCTGAGTTCAGCATCATTCTCCTTATCTGTGGTTATCTCAACAGTCTCAAGGAACATCTGCACATTACTTTTCGCGTTATCAAATCCCCATCTTTCACGGACCATATCCTCATTAATGCCGGATATATATCCTTCACCGTTATAGCCCTCTATTTCCAGGATGTCTGAATCAAAATCCCTGGTCAGGTCGACTTCAGTCTCATGGAAGAAATGGAAATACGCAAAGACCCCCGCCCCTGCCAGAGCCAGCAGAACGATAATGATTATCGGGATCTTAGCTGACTTCTTCTTCGGAGCAGCCGCAGCGACATAAGGCTGTTCATATTCTGTCGCTCCCGCCCGGGTCGCTCTTTCCGTTTCCTCGCTTACTTCTTCATAAGCAGGATCTTCTTCAGCCGTTACAGTCTCTTCCTCCGTTACTGTCTCTTCTGGTTCAGCTTCCAGAGGCGTTCCGCAGTTTTCACAGAACAAAGCCCCGGCCGCATTCTTTTCTCCACATTCCGGACAATATATGAAATCTGACATTTGGTACCTCCCACGTGCTATTACTCTTATGATATGGCCTTTTCTATTCTTACCAGCTTGAATTTTCCGGTTTCGTCCTTTTCCAGAATGGCTTTATATTGATATACAAACTCGTCTTCGTACCCGAAATATTGCGTAAACAGCATAATCATTTTCTCCGAATCGTACCTCGCTGAACTGATTTCAGAGTGGCCGATGACACTTTCCGTTGGAGCCTGTATCGTTACATTTTCACTGTCTGTTTCCGCGTAAAAATACGGATCATCCGTTTTATATAAGCGATTCTTCTCATACCTGTACGTTGTAAAAGAAGAAAGGATTCTGTTGGCTGTTTCGATTTTGATACTCTGAATACCTTCCATGCCTCCAAGTCCAAATGCTGCACCATGAATGAGTAAATAAGATTTATCTGTTTCTTGCTGCAGTCCAGCTTCCTCTATCATTTTTTCGTTTATCATATCTGTACTGCCATCTACGTTTGCACATGCTCCCATAACTGCATTGAGCACGTTACCTAGTTGTTCCTTGCTCAATTCACCTTTGACCAGCTGCTCATATTCGTCCGCCGTCACATTCTTCATTACATTCGTATCTTTAGGCTTGGCTTTCTGCAGGCCGCTGACTCTCACAGTCTTTTCTTCACCGACGACTTTGATGCTGTTTTTTTCAGCGTCAGACTTCTTATATTTCACAACGATCCTGACCGTATCTCCGTTGCTTAGTTCACCATCTTTTTCCTTGTCTATAGTTATCTCAACAGTATCAAGAAACTTCTGCACATTATCCTTCGCGCTTTCATATCCCCATCTTTCGCGAACCATGTCCTCGTTTATACCTTTTATGTGTCCTTTGCCGTCATACCCCTGTATATCCAGGATGTCAGAATCGAAGTCTTTCGTCAGGTCGATCTCAGTCTTATTGAAGAAATGAAAATATGCAAAGACACCTGCTCCTGCCAGAGCCAGCAAAACGATAATGATTATCGGGATCTTAGCTGACTTCTTCTTCGGAGTCGCAGCAGCATGGGTGCGTACGTTTCCCACCGCCTCTGCCGGTTCAGGTTTTTCGTATTCTGTTGCCGTTTCTTTTTCTTCCGCTGCGGTCTTCGCCTCTTCTTCAGCCGTTACTGCCTCTTCCGGCTCTGCTTCCATAGGCGTCCCGCAGTTTTCACAGAACAAGGCCCCTGCCTCGTTCTGAGTCCCGCATTCCGGACAGTATATGTGATCTGACATCTAATACCTCTTCCTGTGTGATTATTTGGATGGTATGGTCTTTTCTATTCTGACCAGCCTGAATTTCTTGCTTTTGTCCTTTTTCAGGATGGCTTTGTAATTAAAATAATAAGCGTTTCTGAACTCTGTTCTTTGTGTGAAGAGTACCACCATTTTTTTGGAACTATACCTTACTGATCTGATTTTAGTATCGATGCATCTTCCATATGGGGAATTTATTGTTACTCTTTTGCTATTTGTTTTCGCAGAACTATATCCCTCATCATAAACGCGGTTCCTCTTATACCTGAAATTGGTGAACGAGGAAAGGATTCTATTGGCCGTTTTGATTTTGATTTTTGTTCCATTAAATGCAGTGGCATGAACGCCTAGATAGCGTACTCTGTTTTTTCGCGATCCTGCTTTCCTTATCTTTTTTTTACTTATTTTTTTAGGCAAGTTATCTGCAAATGAGCATTCGTACATTACAGCCGCGATTACGTTCCTTAACTGCTTTTTACTAAGTTTCCCCTTGACCAGCTTCTTGTATTTGCTCTTGGTGACTTTCTTCGTTCCATAAGTATCTTTCAGATTGATTTTCACCAGTTTATATTTGCCGTTGCTTTGTTTCTTCAATACCGCCACATATTTTTCTGACATCCTTCGATTTGTCTCATAATAATCGGCTAAATAGTAATCCCATTCCAAACGGTTATCATATGATCCACCAAACCTAAATACGACTTCTATTTTCCTGGCATAACGCTTCGCCGAGATGATTTTCACCCAGTTATCATAGCCCATATCCTGTGTCTCTATGTATACGCGTTCATCGTCGGTATAAACTTTTTTATACTCTTGGTAATAATAATCTCGGTAGGGTTTATATCTGAAACTTGTGAATGCTGAGAGTTTTTGGTTTGCTTCCTTTATCTTAAAACTGCCTACGTAGTTGCCATAGTCATCAGATCCGTACCAAAAACTGTTCAACCCATTGAACATTCTTATCTGCAGAGCATCAAAATTGTTTTTATTTAATCTCACAGACCTGGATATTTTCTTTTTTGTTATGTTTTGTCGACTTGAATTATACCACATAACATTGAATAAAATCTTTGCCAGTTGCCCATTAGTCACCTTACCCTGTATGAATTTACTGTATTGGCTCTTATATAGTTTGAAATACTTCTTTATCCTGTATTTCTTTGTAATCGTTCCTTTGTAATTGCCTTTGCCCTTTACGATCACGCGCGCGGTACCGATCCTTTTGTTTTTCTTGTATCTCACAGTATAGTCTTTGCCCTTGACCAGCTTTTTCTGACCGTTTTTCACTGTGACTTTGGGCTTTATTTTGTTGCCGGTATACAGATACTTTTTTGCAGGAATAGTTACCTTATTCTTACTAATGGTTTTCCTTGTTATTCTGAACGTGCGTGTCGTTTGATCTGTATAATCGCCAATTCCGGTAATAACAACTGTAGCCCTTCCGGCATTGATATTATTTTGGTAACTAACTGTATAATCCACATCCTGCTGTAAGTATTCGTCCATATATACTTCAACACTTGGTTTTTTTGCAGTTCCGGAATAAACGTACTGGGTCCTGCCCAATTCTATTTCTGCGTCCGTGATTGAGATTTGTTCATCTTCACCAGTTACATTCGCTGCCATATCCCGACTATTATCTGCAGTTTTTTCTGCTGCATACACCGCTTGTGTTCCTTGCTCTCCAAAGCCAAGCGGGAACACACTTGTAAGCATGAACAATGCCGCTAACAATAAGGCGATTATCAAATTGACCCTTTTCTTCATGTGTACAACCTCGTTTCATTTTTTTCTATTAAATCCTTACTGCCCACGAAATGTGAGATGGACATCATCTCCAAATTGCGATAAGTCGCAGTATGCCCATCGCCCCACTTTCCTTTTAAGAGGCCCGTGGAAGTAACTTCCCAGTCGTAAACAGAAAGGCGTCCCGCAGTTTTCACAGAACAAGGCCCCTGCCTCGTTCTGAGTCCCGCATTCCGGACAGTATATGTGTTCTGACATTCATTGCCTCCTCATAGTTTATTACTTGCACGGTATGGTCTTCTCTATTCTGACCAGTTTGAATTTGCCGGTTTTGTCCTTTTTCAGAATCGCCTTGTAGTGATAATGTTGCTCCTTTGGATATACATCGTAACAATATGTGAAAAGTATCACCATTTCTTTAGTGCTGCATCTTGCGCCTTCGATCTCGGTCCATCCATGAACTCCATCAACAGCTATTCCTATTGCTTCTATCTCTTTTTGATTTGTTTTTGCTGAAATGCTCTCTCCATCACTGTATTCATGGTTCTTCTCATATCTGAAAGATGTGAAGACGGAAAGAAGTCTGTTGGCGTAGCTTATATTTACAGCAGGTCCATCTGATAATGCCCCCATAATTGCATGCGCCACAAAGGCATTCGTATTTGCCTTTTTCAACACCCCGACTTTACTTATATCCTCTTCATTCATTGTCCTGGTCGTGCCATCCCATTTGGCACCGGCATACATTATTCCGGATAATACTCTATCAAGTTCGTTCCATTTTAATTTTCCTTTAATAAGCTTTTCGAATTCATTCTCTGCAACAGTTCTCATCCCATTTGAGTCTTTGAGATTGATTTTAACCAGTTTATATTTGTCATTGCTCTGCTTTTTCAGGACAGCTACATATTTTTCTGACATTTTATGACTGGTCTCGTAATACTCTGAATACTCATTGCTCGACTGGTTGAGATGTTTGTCGTAAGCTCCCGTGTACTTGAATACAACTGCCATCTCCTCTGCATATAATTTTGCTGAAGTGATCGTTATCTTTGTGGCTTGCCCCTTCGGATGTATATGTAAGTTCGTGCCATCTGTATATAATTCTTCGTTTTTTGAATAGGCTGGCTGATATATCGCATCTGGTGTAAATCTAAAATCAGTGAATGACGAAAGTTTCTGATTGATTTCCTCTATGCTGCAGCTATTATTGGCTTGCTCTTTATCGTTTTCCCTGTAACTTGTCAATTTTTTTACCAATGGGAACAAAGAAGCAGCTTCACCATCAATTGAAATCAGCTTTTCATCAATGGTCTGATACTCATGATACCGATCCATTATTATATTCAGTATTCCAGCAAACTGTTTTTCAGTCACCTTCCCCTCGATGTACTTGCTGTACTGGTTCTTTTTGAGTTTGAGGCTTTTTACGATTTTGAATTCCTTTACTTCTTTTATATCGTAATCACCTTTGCCACTCACTGTCACTTCCGCAGTACCGACATCCTTGTTTTTACTGTAACTTACCGTATAGTCTTTCCCCTCGACAAGTTCAGTATCTCCATCTGTTACGGTGACTTCAGGTCTTATCTCATTTCCTGTATAGATATATTTTTCTGCGGGGATCGTTAATTCTATGCGCTTGAACGGTGAGCTGCATGACAACATAAATACAGCCGCTAGCAGTATTAAAACAGTAAATATCAGTCGCCTTTTCATATCTGTGACTCCTTATTCACACAAAAACATGCTAATACCAGGACAGCCACTGTCCGTTTCCAGATAAGACGAAATACTCCCCACTCCCAAACTGTTTGGTATAGAGTGCTATAGTTCCATTATCCTTCTTTATGGACCAATATAATTTCTTTGAACTATATAACGTTATCTCGTCGTCATCATAGTCGTTCTCAGAATAACTATAGTATTTTTTGATTCTATCCCTTGTGAACTTGATCCATACATATGAGTATCCGTCTACATCTTCCCATGGGCCCCACGTGTAATTCAGTAGATTATACATGCTAAGACTGAGAGTATGTTTCTTTTTAATGTTATACAAGTAATATCCCGAAGATCCTTTCTTTAGGGTCGCTATATAGGTTGGCCCCTCGTAATCATTTTCTTCTTCAAGATTTATTAAATATTCTTTCACCCAGATCCTTATTCTTTTTCCACACTTTTCTGCGCATATGACTTTTGCATTTTTAAATATTCCAAACCCGCCAAGATATACCCACTTACTATCTGTCTCGTGCCCTCCATACTTGCGGTTTTTCTTGTATCTGAAGTCCGTAAAGAATGATAGCTTTTTATTCGCCACTCTGATTCTTATTTTGTCTGATTTTTTGCTTGCACGAAACAAGGCAATCTGGCGCATTCTCCATTTATGCCCTAGCTTCTTTATGCTATTTCTGCTGACATTCATGTGGCTGCGATATTCAAAAAAACCTGTGAACACATCTGTCAGTTCCTTCTTTGTCAGATGCCCCTTCGTATACTTCTTCACCTTCTTGAACGAGATCTTTTTCCAGCCTTTTGTCTTTACAGTCTTTTTCTTCGACCACTTGGAGAAATACTTCGTTCCGTTTACTGTCTTATAGGTCCGCACCCTCACGTAGTATTTCTTCCCGCCGACCAGATTCTTGAAGGACTTACGTACAGTCCCTTTTCTTCTGATAGTAACGGTTTTCTTCTTGGAGAAAGATGATTTCCTGGAATACTGGATCTGATAACCGGTCACCTGTGTCGTTTTCTTTGCCCACTTCGCCTTGAAACCAAACTCCAGCGGTCTTACATAGCGAAGCCATGTAGCCTTCGGTCTGATCTTGAATGTGCGCTTGAACGTTCCTTTATAATTTCCCTTTCCTTTGATAGTAATAGTTGCTTTTCCGACGTTTCTGTTGTTTTTATACGCAACGGTATAGTCAGTGCCCTTCTTCAGTGTTTTAACTGCACCGTTTACTTTTGCCTTGACAGTTATAGTTTTGAAACGCTTTTTGCCGTTGTAAGTAACTGTCTTCTGATTGGCTTTGACTGAGGTGATCGAAGCGGCTTTTACCTGCACCGTCTTCGTAAGCGCACCGGTATAATCGCCGATGCCTGTGACCGTCAGCAGATACCGTCCTGTATTACGTATCCCTTTCTCAGCACTTGTCGTATTCCCGTTGGAATCGGTGAATTGAAGAGTGTAATCCCTGTTTAACTTCAGCACACGATCCCAGTCGTAATAAACTGTCACATCCGGGATCTGATACTGCCCGTTATACGTAAGAGCATCCACATATATCTCGGTATTATCACTTGATATAACGTAGTCTCCCGGCGCCGCCTTTGCCTCGTTGCCGGATCCGTCTTCTGCAATAGCTTTCTGCCCGAGCAAAGGTATGAATATGCCGGCCATAACCAGCGCCATGATAAGCACTGCAGATTTTTTCATTACCATCTTCATGAGAGGTTTACCTCCTGTTTTATCCTTTACACCATAAACTCATTGCAAGAATCGTCTAATTGATTTTTTTATAGTACTTCGGGCTAGAATCAAGATTGATAGTTCCATCTGCGTTAGCGTTAAACCACTGCCAGTAGCCATATCCCGTAGATACTTCGACTGACCTACTCTTATTAACTCTCCATCTGTGTGATTCCCCGAAGACTTTAGCCGAGCCATCTGATCTGAGATATAATTTCTCGCTGTTTCCTACAAGTGATGTGTCATAGTAAATATATAGCTGAGATCCCTTTATTCTATAACTCTCTGCCGCTTCATCATAATAATAGTTCTCATCTATGAGGTCATCTACATCACTTCCCGGATATATAGGAATTACCTGTTTACATAAAGCCCAGGTGTCTATGAAATCCGCCCGCTTGAATTTGCGCCAGTGAGCGTATAACTTGTGAGTTTTGTAAGTCCTTATCTTGCTTTTTTTCGTTACTTTTTTCCCGCCTGATTTCTTTGTATACCAGCCTGTGAATTTGTATCCGCTTCCAAATTCAGGTATGGGCAAAGAACCATAAGTCCCGCCATACTTTACCTTCTTGCTCTTTTTACTAAGGTATCCGTGTTTTTGCCCATTTATAAATTTGACTTTGACTTTATGCTGATTTTTTGCTTTGTAAACAATGGACCATTTGCCATAATAGGTTTTGCCGCCTGTTTTTTTCAGCGCACGAACTTTGACGCGATAAAAACGCTTGATTGCAAGTTTTTTCAGGACCTTTGTTCTTTTAGATGTCTTTATATATCTCCAAATGCCGCCGGGTTTCTTATATGCGATCTGAAACTTTGCTGCACCATACCCGGAAGCTGCTTTTCTGGTCCTTACAGTCAGCTTTCTGTATTTCAGATATTTCTTGCTGAGAGCTGCTCTTGCCGGCTTGACTGTGAAATACTTAGTAATCGCACCTTTATAATTACCCTTGCCTTTGATAGTCACCTTATGTTTGCCGACCTTACCGCTTCCAGAATAATGGATTATTGAATAATTACTTGAAGATAGTAAAGCTCCGGATAAACCATAAACCCTTGCGCCTGGCTTTTTAGCATTCCCATTCCATATAAAAGACGTCGTTTTGAGTGATGCCTTTTTTATTGATGCCTTCTTCACAGTAAAAGTAGACATTACAGAACCAGTATAATCACCCATGCCAACAACCGTTACCCAGTATACCCCTGCATTGCGTATTCCTTCTTCATCACTTGTTGTGTTGCCATTTGAATCGGTGAACTGCAGGGTGTAGTCCCTGCCAAGTTCCAAAAAACTCCATTCATAATAGACTGCCACATCTGGGATCTGATACTGCCCATTATAAGTAATGGTATTTACTTCGATCTCAGTATTGTCGCTGGATAAAACATAGTCTCCCGGCGCCTTCTGCGCTGTGCTTCCGGATCCTGCCTCCGCAAAAGCAGTCTGCCCGGACAAAGGCGTGAACGTAATGGTCATAACCAGAGCGATGATCGTCAAACTGATTTTTTTAACTATTGATACCATGAACATTCTCCTTTATGATTCCTTCCAGTGTATACTGCAAATATCTTATGCAGCCGTCTGTTATCTCAAATCCCCAAGTTTCAGATGCCGATCATAGTCCGAGTCATAATACACGTGAGATCTTAGTCTGTTTCTAAGTGTCATATAGTGGTCTGTAGCTCTATCATTTACCTTTTTCGTGACAGTTTTTCCATTCTTCCGGTAGATTCTCACAATCCCTTCATAACCCATGTGCGCCCAATCCATCACGACGCCATTTTTCCCGGGATAAGCAGATAAAGAGGAATGGCCTCCCCCGAATTTACCGATTCTCTTGAGTTTCCCATTGCGATATGTGAATACCCTGTAAACAGCATCTGCTTCACCTATTCCTGTAAGAAGGATCAGGTCAGCCTTTCCATCATTATTGTAATCAGTGAGGAAGTAATCCCAGAGATATGGTTCATCGTATGATGACTCGAGCGGCCAGCTTTTCACCTTGGCTCTGAACTTCTTTTTCTGTTTTGCGGACATCTCCTTCACGCAGATCTCTTTTGCGATTTTCCGCATTTTCTTATTGTATTTTTTTGCTTTGGAAAAATTCCCTGCCTTGTATGCTTTTAGCGTCTTTTCCATCCAGATTTTCTGATAATTTTTTACTATCCTGAATTTCTTTATGAATTTTCCCTTATAATTGCCTTTGCCTTTTAAGATGATCCTGGCAGTGCCTCTTTTCTTATTATTCCTGTATCTTACAGTGTAGTCCCTGCCTTTGATAAGTCTCTTCTGCCCGTCTTTTACCGTAACGACTGGCTTTATTCGCTTCCCTGTATATGGATATCTCTTTGCAGCGATGGTCACCTTCGTTTTCTTCAGGTGTTTTCTCTCAATTATCTTGAAACTGCGTGTGACCTGCCCGGCATATTCTCCGATGCCGGTGACTGTTACCTTGGCCGTGCCGGGACTGATGTTATTGCTGTACTTTACTGTGTAGTCCGTTCCGCGAGTCAGAAGAAATTCCTCATCTGTATCTTCGTTATAAAAATAAACTGTTACTTTAGGTTTGATCGGATTTCCTGTATAGAAGAATTTCGTTTTTGATAAATAAACATCAACTGTGTCCCAGGAAAATTGATTGCTTGTAATTGTAGCTTTACTGGTCTCAGCATAGACAGTGCCCGATACCGGACTTTGCTGATCGATCGGAAATATAACAGAACCAGAGAAAACTATGACTAGCAAAATTGCTATGATACACCTTGACTTCGTTCTCATGGTAATAGCCTCCCACCTTAATATAATGGAAATATTTTCTTGATTATAATATAGTACCCGAAAGAAAATATAAAAAAAAACATATCTCTCTTTGTTCTATTTCAGGTTATTTATCACTTGCATCTTTTGATCATCATCTATTGACAGTAATTATTTTTTAATTATAGTATAATTATGAAAGGGTTAGTATTTGAATGGGATGAAAAGAAAGACAGACTAATTTTGGAGAAAAATACAGGTGACTATTATGAAAGACGAATACGCTATAAAAAAACTTAACCCACGGAGAAATCCTTATGTTGATAAGTTGAAAAAGCAGATCACCATCCGGCTCAACGCTGACACCATCGACTATTTCAAGCAGCAGGCGGCAGAAACGGGCATATCTTACCAGAAC
>CAMCER010000004.1 GCA_945873875.1 uncultured Clostridia bacterium | reverse complement strand
GGGACCTGCACCATATATGTGCAGGCTATAAACGGTCTGTGGAAAACTGTCAGCGTGACAGTGAAATAAAGTGAAGAATGGATCCGCTGCAAGGGAAAATGCCCTATGGAAACCACCAGTCTGAAAAAGATAAGAAAGATCATCATAACATCTGCGCTGGCAGTGATAGCTTTGTTTGCGCTTTCTGCGGCAGATGCATTTGCCGTACCTGCAGCACCGGGAAGCGAATATGACGGAACGGAAAAAGGCTGCAGATCACACGTGGGCGAAATGGTCACTTTAGATGATGTTGCGGCAGATATCAGAAAGAAAAGCATCAAAAGCGCTAAAGCGCCTCAGGAAGGACAGATGAAGAGCCTTCCGCTCCTGGTGGTGGTAGTCGGATTCACAGATATCGGATATGATGATGGCTATGACTGGCATAATACATTATTCACAGAGGATGACTCACTGTGCGCGTACTATAAAGACATGTCCTGCGACAGGTTTACATTCACGCCGGCCGCAGAATCCAGTCAGTACGGCACAGATAAAAATACAAATGCGGCAGACGGTCTTAATGACGGCATCGTGCATATCAGTCTTGATGCAGAGCATGAAAGATGGAATCTGGATAGTGATGAAGAGAACCTGAGCGTGATCAGGATGCTCAGAAAAGCAGTGGATAAGGCAGATGCGTATGTGGACTTCAGTCAGTACGATACGGACGCAGACGGCACTATCGAAAACAACGAGATGGCTCTGGGCTTTGTCGTTGCAGGATATGAAGGAGCTACATCGGACGGCACTAACCCATATGATCAGTACCTGTGGTCTCACGCATGGTCACTGGATGCATACAGCAGCTCGGGACTGGAGCACGACGGCAAACAGGTCATAGACTACATCGCCATCAGCGAAAAAGTTGAAGACGGCAGTATAAAGCAGGCTCCCATAAGCCTCATGGCTCACGAACTGGGTCATTATCTGGGACTGCCGGATCTTTACGACACTGAATACAGTTCCAGCGGTGTATGGCACGCATATGAAGTCGATAAAATGAGCGTCATGGCCAACGGTATCTGGGGCCGCGATGCAGCGGGTGAGTACTCTCCATATTCCATGGATATCTGGTGCAGGTCGATTCTTGGATGGACAGAACCTGTGACAGCATCAGAACATGGAGAATACAGAATCGAGAGCATGGATGCCGGCGAAGGCGATAATAACAGCAGTGACAGCGCTTCCGGTGAAAGCGACATCAGTGAAGCAGTTTCAGCGCTGAAGATCGAAGTAGATGATTCAGGCGCTGAGTATTATCTTCTTGAGAACCGGCAGGCAGGCAAATGGGACCCGAAGCTGATATCTTCAATGGCGGAACCCTCCAACAGAGGAGGCATAGTGCTGTGGCATATAGATGAGCAGGTGTATGAAAAGTACAATGATGAAAACGAAGTCAATAATACAGGATCGCACCGGCCGGCAGTGATGCCTCTTTATCCGGAAAAGAAGACCAGCAGCGGAGGCTACACCTTTATAGGACTCACTCCGTTCAAAACAAGGCCGTTCTTTGATCTTACGGCATGGGAGACATATTTCCCATCAGGTGAGGGAGATATCCTGCACCTTCCTGTATACAGCGAGGATGCAGATTCGTCTACAAACAGCAGAAGCCTGTCCAGCATAGGTGTAATATTTACTTCAGACTCAGGAAGTCAGATGACGGTCAGCATCGGCAGACACACTCCCAGAGACTCAGTTAAAGAAAATGAAAAGGCAGCGGATTGCGAACATGCAGGATCCTGCGAAGAAGTCGTTTACTGCAGCGGCTGCGGGGTTGAACTCAGCAGGACTGTCCGTGAGACAGAGCAGGCTCTTGGCCATGATTGGGGAGAGCCGCAGTACACATGGTCTGATGATAACAGCAGCGTGACAGCATCAGCCACGTGCGAAAGAGAAGGCTGCGGAAAGACTCTGAAGGAGACGGCAGCTGTGACTGAAGAGGTGACAAAGGAGCCGACTGCGGATGAAGAGGGGCAGATCACTTATACAGCAGAATTCCGGGATCCGACTTTCCAGACCCGGACGAAGACCGCAGCGATCCCGAAACTCACATATATATCAGGTATGAAAGTGGTTTTGTCGAAGACTGCGTATACATACAACGGATACGTTCACAGGCCTGCTATAGTATCCATCGGCGGGATGGCTCTGCTGAAGGGTACTGACTACACGACAGTATGGTCTGCTGCAACGCCGAAAAACGCTGGAACTTACACTGTGACCATAAAGGGAACAGGCGCATATACAGGGACCGCCAAAGCCTCATACAGGATCAATAAGGCGAGGAACACTCTTGCAGCGAAAGGAAAGACCATAAAGCTGAAAGCCAGCATACTTAAGAAAAAGAGCCTCGTTAGATTACGCAGAAAGATCATGAGCGTCAGCGGCGCCAGAGGGACTCTGACATACGTCAAAGCCAGCGTCAGCAAGACAAGGTACTCCAAGAAATTCGTCGTAAATAAAAGCACAGGCAAACTGACTGTGAAGAAAGGCGTGAGGAAAGGCCTTTACAGGGTGAAGATAAAAGTGACTGCGGCAGGTAACAGCAATTATAAAAAGCTGACCGACATAGTGACGGTCAGCGTGAGAGTTATCTGATAAGCCGCAGAGTCCGGCAGACTTGCGGGATAAAGACCACCGGTGTGATCATCACCGGGCAGGAAGATCACTTGACGGTGACTGAACGCCCGGTGTTTTTCTTTGTGATTATTTTTCTGTATTTTTTCACGTAGGTCCTGTTCATCTTTTTGGTTCCTACGCTGACTTTGACTGTTTTCACCTTCGATGATCTGAAGCATCCCTTTATGTTTTTCGCGGTGAGCTTTTTCGTTTTGAGAATGACTTTCACTGCTTTGCTTTTCGCAAAAGAGTTCTTAGCCAGTTTATTCACGTTAGCGCCAACAGTCACAGTGCGGAGCTTTGCAGCTTTGAAAGCGCCTGCTGCAGTGACAGTGACTTTATAGAGCTTCTTATCGCTGAGTCTTACTGTTTTGGGAACAGCGAAACTTTTTACATTCTTTGCTCTGGTCAGAGTGACTGTGCCCTGAGCAGATGCGGAAGCGACTTTCGTGATCCTGTATTTTGATCCTGATACTGTCTGGATCTGGCCCTTGGCCAGTTTTTTATGTTTCGCTTTCATATCTGAGTCTTACTGTCTGAGAATGAACGGTAAATAAAATCAAAGCGGAGAAGAGCAGGAACACATTTTCTGCTCTTCGTTGCGATATGGCTGAAATAATGTTAAAATCTCAACAAGGGATTATTTTTTACAGGATTAGGTGATTGAGTTGATAAAGGCATTCAAAGAGATAATCAGGGAGAATATACATAACTTTTCAGGCACTGTAGCACTGGCTACTGTGAACCAGAGACGCATGTACAGGTCATCGGACCTGGGGTGGTTCTGGGCACTGGTCAAGCCGCTGTTTTATCTGTGCATTTTTTATTTTGCTATTTCCATAGGATTCAGACACGCAAAAGATATAGACGGGATAATCTGTCCTTACTTTGTCTGGCTCATGGCCGGGATGATCCCCTGGTTTTACATGAGGGACATGATACTGGGGGGAGCCGGATGCTTCAGGAAGTACAAGTATCTGGTCACCAGAAGCACTTTCCCTGTATCGACGATACCTTCGGTGATAGCCGTATCATTTCTGTACATACACGTGATAATGATAGGGATAGGGTTCGTGATCTGCATATGTTTCAAGACATATCCCAGCATATACTGGCTGCAGATACCGATATATGCGCTTTTTATGGTGCTTCTGACGGTGATATGGAACATGGCATCGGGCCTTCTTGCGGTGATCTCCGGCGATTTCATGGATCTTTTAAAAGCGGTGAACCCGGCGTTTTTCTGGCTTTCTGGAATACTGTTCAACTCCAGGCCGCTGGAACACGCCCAGATATTCTTCAAGCTCAACCCCATAACATATATCGTTGAGGGCTACAGGAACGCCATGTGTTATCACATATGGTTCTGGGAGGATATGGAGTCCTTCGGATACTTTATCCTTGTGCTGGCAGTGATGGCAATAGTGGCAGTATGGCTGTACAAGAAACTGAGAAGAGTACTGCCGGATATCATATAGAGGTGCATCGATGGAAGACAGGACTATAATAAAACTTGAAAACATTTCTAAAGAATACAGGATATACAAGTCCAACAGGCAGAAGGTGGCCCATGAGCTTTTCGGATTCAACAAGGGCATTCCTTTCCATGCGCTGAAGGACGTGAACATAGAGATAAAAAAAGGCGAGAATGTCGCCATAATAGGCAATATCGGCTCCGGCAGGAGTACACTTGCCAAGATAATCTCAGGAGTTACTTTCCCTACTGAAGGTACAGCCGAAGTCGAAGGAAAGATCCTGCCTATCTTTGATATGAGGTCGGGCTTTGACATGAACTTCACCGGCCGCGATAACATATACATGAAGGGCAGGATGCTTGGCTGGACAAAGGAGCAGGTGGCAGAAAGAGAAGAGGAGATCATCCGGTTCGCAGAGCTTGACAGGCTCATAGACATGAAGATGAAGGCTTTCAAACCGGTGGATATATCACGTCTGGGATTTTCCATGATGGCTGTGGATGACAATGACATCATGGTCTTTGACTGCTTCCTTGCGGTAGGCAATCTGGACCAGAGAGCAAGATGCGTGGCGAAACTGAAGGAGATAACCAGCGACGAGAACAGAACGCTTGTTATGGTAAACAATATCTGGCCCATCACTGTGGAGCTCTGCACCAGAGGCATCGTGCTTCACGAGGGCATGGTCATGTATGACGGACCTCTGGATGAGGCCATAAAGGAGTTCCGTACTAAGTATAAGACCAAGGTGCTCACTGCAGGTGAAGATGAGGAGCACAAGGACGATCACAAGGATGACCAGTCTGACGATGATAAAGAACACGAGATCCAAGATTTTTAGGAGGCTGATTTGAAAAAGGTCCTTATGGCTTTATTCACAGGCCTGATGAGATTCATTTATATGTTCATCAGGCTCACACCGGAAAAAGAACAGGTGACTATGGTCAGCCGCCAGAGTGATGAGGAATCTCTTGACTATCAGATGCTGAGAGAAGAACTTGCCCGGCGGGGAGTTGAGACACGCCTCATGTGCAGGAAACTTTCCATGAGCCCGGGATACTTTTTTCATATGCTGGCCCAGATGAAGCAGATCGCTGCGTCAAAAGCTGTGATCACAGATTCCTACAGCATACCTGTCAGCATTCTGAGACATAAAAAAAACCTTCAGATAATGCAGATATGGCATGCTGTCAGCGCTGTCAAGCAGTTTGGCAGACAGACTGTGGGAAAGAAGGAAGGTTCTTCAGAGGCCGTTTCTTCCGGGATGCATATGCATGAGAACTATGACTATATAGCCTGTCCCAGCCGCATCACCGGAAGGCATTTCAGTGAAGGCTTCGGATATGACGGGAGCAACGCAGTGCTTTTAGGACTTCCCAGGATCGACTTCATAGCATCAGAAGATCCGGAAATGTCCGATGAGATAAGAAAGCATTACGGCGCAGGCAGGGACGGAAAGAAGGTCATCCTGTACGTGCCTACTTTCAGAAGGATCAGCAGGACGGACTACATGTCCCTTGCGAGGCACATCGACAAGGAAAAGTACGATCTTCTGGTAAGGCTCCATCCTCTGGATGATACGCCGAAGGAGCCGGCGGAAGGAGTCATTTTCGCAGATGAATACGGATCCTATGATCTTCTGAAGGCATGTGACATAGTGATAAGCGATTATTCGTCCTTTGTCGTTGAGGCGTCCATAACGGGAAAACCCCTTTATTTATACACATATGATCTTGAGCAGTATGAGGCAGACAACGGGCTCAATGTCCGGTTCAGCGAAGAAAGTATCGGAAAATACCAGTTCACAGACGCAGAAGAGCTTGCCGCATGTCTTGAAGAAGAATATGACTCAGATGCTCTGGCAGCGTTCATGGAAAGATTCATAGAAGTAGAGCCGGGATGCTGCACAGAGAAAATGGCTGATGCAGTATGTGAGATGATAAAGGGAAGAAGGCTGAAAGCCGGGATATGAAAAATCGCTAGTTTCATCTGAAGGTCATGATCAGGGAGTAGGAATTTTGAGTGAGAAGAAACCGCTTGTGATAGTCCTCTCGAGGAATTATTCAACAGGACTTGGTGTCATAAGGTCACTGGGCTCAGCAGGATATACAGTTGATCTGATCGCCAGTGTCAAGAAAAAGGGAAGTGCAATAATAGCATCTTCCAGCAAATACGTCAGACAGTCACGCGAGGTCCTCTCGGAGAAGATCCAGGGAGATGACGGCAGCGGCCTTATCGACGCACTTATCGATTATATATCTGACAGGGATACTGTAAAAGTCCTTTTCCCTGTGGATGATTTTACTGCTTCTGTGGTAGCGGACAACCGCGACCTTCTGAAGAAGCATTTTCTCTTTCCCGACATCAGGGATGACAGCGGAAAGACCATAACAGACTGCATGGATAAAAGCCTGCAGGCAGAACTTGCTTCTGCCAGCGGTTTTGACGTGCCCCAAAGCTGGACTGTTGAACTTGACGGGGAGATAACTCTTCCCGGGGATCTGGTTTTCCCATGCTTTCTCAAGCCGTTAGAGAGCATATCGGGGCAGAAGATGGAGATGGGAGTATTCGGCTCTGAAGAAGAACTTTTGCCGCATCTTGAAAAGATGCAGAAGTTTTACAGCAGGCGAAAAGTGCTGCTTCAGGATTATCTTGAGATAGAAAAGGAATACGACCTGTGCGGAGTGAGCCTGGATCAGGAGATAATCATACCTGCGCTCATTGAAAAGACCAGGATCGCAGGATATGAGAAGGGCGTCACCATGTCCGGAAAGCTGATCCCCCTGGAAGAAGCAGGCGATACTAAAGAAAAGATCACGGACATGCTGAGAAGATATCATTACACAGGCATGTTCGATATGGAATTCATAAAGAGCAAGGGGCGCATGTATTTCAATGAGATCAATTTCAGAAGCGGCGGTCCTAATATCTCATATTTCTTAAACGGTGCCAACCTTCCGGCCATCATTGTGGATGAACTGACTGAAGGAAGACACGATAAGGAAATGGAGACAGTAGACCAGTACGGCAGGTCCTTCGTTTACGAGAAAGTGGCCTGGGAAGATCACATGCGCGGATATCTTTCGGATCAGGAATTTCATGACTGTATTGAAAACAGCGACTTCAGGCTCCTTGAAAACGATGATGATCCCGCTCCGGGAAAACATTTCAGAAGAAGGATCCGGTTGAGCGCGCTGAAGCACAGGGTGCTTCAGATGGCAGGCCGTGAAAAGAGAGCTCACGCAGAAGCTCCTGAAAGTGATGTGATCATCACCGGCAGAAACTCAGGCAATCTGCTGGTGATGGCAAGAGACCTGGGAAAAGCAGGATACAGAGTCGGCGTGCTGAGGATATATAAATCAAAGCCAAAGATCACGCAGATCATAAGGAAGATGAAACCTGAGGCTTTCAGCAGATACGTGACTGACTACAGAGAGTGCATCGCAGATAACGATACAGAAAAGGTGGCATCAAAGCTTCTTTCTATGGCAGGCGGCAGAAAGCTGCTTGTACCTGTGGATGATTATGCTGCATATGCCGTTGATGAACACAGGGATCTTCTGAAAAACGCATTTTTACTGCCCGGCGTCAGAGACCGCCAGGGCGAAGAGATAAAGATGATGGATAAGAGGCTCCAGAAGGAGCTTGCAGAAAAAGCAGGCCTTCCGGTGCTCCGAAGTGTATTCATACCGGACGGGGAGCATATACCTTCTGATGTTCCTTATCCGTGCTTCGTAAAGCCGGCTGTCAGCATGAAATCTGTAAAGTCTGTCATGAGAAGATGTGAAGATGCAGGAGACATTGAAGGAAACGTCCCTGAAGGAGGCCTCATCGCAGAAGAGTGGGCAGACATAAAAGAGGAATATGCGCTCCTGGGATTTGCTGCAGGCGGGAAAGTGACCGCGCCGTGCCTTTTCAGGACTCTCAGAGGCGGGACAAAGGCAAGGAAAGGCGTTGCAGCCACAGGCGTGACTGTGCCGCTGGATACGCTCGGCGATCTGCCGGAAAAAAGCATGCAGCTCATAAGCTCCATGGGCTATGAAGGGCTCTTCGACGTCGATTATATAAAAGACAAAGACGGCAATGTGTTCTTCCTTGAAGTCAACTTCAGGGCAGGAGCATCAATCCATGTTTTCACGGAAAGAGGGATAAACCTTGCGGGTATGATGGCTGACTTCCTTCTGAAAGGAATCGAGCCTCCTGAAGACTTTGAAGAGATCGGCGAGACGGTCTTTGCAAGTGAAAAAGTGCTTCTTGAGGAGTTTGCGGCAGGCGACATGAGCAGAAGCCAGCTTGACAGGGAAATAAATGCAGCAGATGTGCTGTTTATATACGATAAATGTGATATCATGCCATATCGACACTATATGAAGACACTGAAACTGGCTGAAAAAATAAGGAGATTCAAAAGGGGCGGCTGAAAGATGCGGAAGGAGGATCAGTAAATGTCAGATAATCTGGTAGTTGTTTTGTCGAGAAATTATTCCACAGGGCTTTCTGTCATAAGATCGCTTGGCGAGGCAGGATACACAGTGGACCTGATAGCCAGCGCTCTGCGTGAGGGCAGATCTCTTGCCATATCAAAAAGCAGGTATCTGAGAAATACTGCGGAGGTAGTATCTCAGAAAGTCGACAGTGGAAAGGATGAAGAACTGTTAGCAAGACTGCTGGAATATAAGGATAAATACAGCGAGAAGCCTGTCCTTATACCGACTGATGATTACACTGCATCTGTCATGGATGAGAACAGACAGGCTCTGGAAGAGATATTCCTCATGCCGGGAATTGCCGGAGAGGGAGAACGACTGACTAAATACATGGATAAAAGCATCCAGTGCAGGATAGCTGAGGATATGGGAATGCCTGCGCCAGCGTGCTGGGTGGTGTCTCTGAGGGAAAGACCTGTGAAGATACCCGATGAAGTGACTTATCCATGCTTCATAAAGCCACTTGAGAGCTTTACAGGATATAAGCAGGAGATGGCAAAGTGCGAAGATAAAGAGCAGCTGCAGGAGCATCTTGATAAGCTTTCAGAAAGTTTCAGCGAAAGAGATTTTCTGATTCAGGAATACATAGACATCGATAATGAGATAGATATAGAAGGAGTTGCCATGGATCAGGAAGTGATACTTCCTGGCGTGGTATGGAAATCCATCGTCGCAGGATACGACCGAGGCGTGCCTCTGGCCGGCGAATTCATGCCCTTTGACAGGTTCCCGGGACTGAAGGAACAGGTGGAGGAGCTCATCAGGGAGTATCATTACACAGGCATGTTCGACCTGGGGATAAATCTTGTAGGTGAAAAATACTATTTCAACGAGATGAACCTGAGAAGCGGCGGCACTAATTTCGTATATTTCAAAAGCGGAGTCAATCTGCCGGATCTTTTCGTAAAACATATGAAAGGCATACCGTACGGGGAAGATGAACTGACCCCTGAATTCGGAAAGACATACTTTTACGAGAAGATGGGATACGAGGATCTTCTCCATGAGATCCTTCCGAAAAAGACCTTCGACGAATGGGATCAGAAGGCAGACATAAAATTCTTCGTAAATGAAGAAGACCCTGAACCGGGTGAGATATTCACTGAGGAGCAGGAAAAGAGGATAAAGCGTAAAGCACGCCGTGAAGAGCTGTATGCCAGGGTCATGGAGGAGACCGGCATGAGCAGAGAAGATGCGGAAGGCGCTGTGGCTCAGACGAAAGAGAAGATCGGAGCGGGACTGAGAGACTATGTGAGATACAGGCTCTGGGAAGTTGCGCCGGAAGATCTGGAAGAAGAATACAAGAAACGCGTTGAACGCAGACAGAGACGCCTTGAGCAGAGAGAATCCTGTATAAACGCGGTGTCAGAAGCAAAGGGCATCCAGCGTGAAGAGGCCCTTGAGATGATAAGAGATGCCCGCAGCCGCATCGGCATTTCCTTTAGAGACTATGAAAAGTTCTCATTCTGGGAGATAAGCCCTGATGATCAGCAGGCCCAGTATGATAAAATAAAGGAACGCAGAGAAAAGCGGCGCCAGCAGAGGGAAGAATGCATCACCTCATCCATGGAGGACATGGGCTGGAGCAGGCAGGAAGCAGAGGAAAAACTCGCTGATGCCAGAAGCAGACTCGATATCAGTTTTAAAGACTATGCTAAGCACGCGTTCTGGAAACTGTCTGAAGAACAGCAGGTAAAAGAATATCAGAACATACAGGAGAAGAAAGAGCGGCAGAGACTGAGAAAAGAAGAATGCATAGCTGAAGCCATGAATGAGATGGGCTGGAGCAGGCAGGAGGCAGAAGAAAAGATAAAAGACGCCAGAAAGAGACTGGGCATATCATATAACGATTACAGGAAACATCATTTCTGTAGGATGTCAGACGAAAAGCAGAAACTGTATTACGACAAGATACTCAGTAAGAAAAAGTAATTGGAGAGAACATGGAAAACAACAACATCGATCAGATCATAGCAGAAAGAAACGACAGGGATCTGGATAATCTGGTAGTGGTTTTATCCAGGAACTATTCCACAGGACTCAGTGTAGTAAGATCTTTAGGCTCGGCAGGATATACAGTGGACCTGGTTGCAAGTGCCTTCAGGCGGGACCGGTCGGAACTGGTGGCATGCAGTAAATACGTACGTGATTCAGTTGAAGTCGTATCTAAGAAGGTAAAAGACGGAGACGACCTGAAACTGCTGGACGCTCTTTTGGCTTATGCCGGAAGGTACGACCACAAGCCGGTGCTTTTTCCTACAGACGACTACACCACTTCCATCATGGACCTGAACAAGAGTCTCCTTGAGGATATATTCATAATGCCTGAGATAATAGGCGGCGGAGACGGATCCATGACCCGCAGCATGGACAAACGCGTGCAGAGCGATCTGGCGAAAAAGGCGGGGCTCCTTATCCCGAAGGAATGGGTATTCTCACTTGAAGAGGAGATCGTCATCCCTGACGACATGGTATATCCCTGTTTCTGCAAGCCTATAGAAAGCATCACCGGATACAAGCACGAGATGAAGGTGTGTGAGGATAAAGATGACCTTCTGAGCCATCTGCACAGACTCAGGAGGATATTCGACAAGAGATCCATCCTGGTGCAGGAGTTCCTTGAGATAGATAATGAGATAGACCTTTCCGGAGTCTGCTTTGATCAGGAGGTCATAATACCTGCTGTCATCAGAAAGACCCAGGTGGCCCAGTATGAAAAAGGCGTCACCCTGGCAGGGCAGGTAGTAGACAACAGCTATATATCTGATATATGGGACGCTGTCGTAAAGATGATGAAGAGCTTCCACTACTTCGGTATGTTCGATATGGAATTCAACGTAGTGGGGGATAAACTCTATTTCAACGAAGTGAACCTGAGAAGCGGCGGCCCCAACTATTCGTACTTCAAGAGCGGAGTGAACCTGCCGGCTCTCTTTGTCAAGGAAGCCAAGGGACAGGGCCACAGCCCTGAAGACGGTCAGGTGAAGGAGCTGAACAAGCACTTCATATACGAGAAAGTGGCATGGGATGACTATCTCCATGAGATGATAACTAAGAAGGAACTTAACGACCTCATCGACAAAGCAGATATTCATCTCCTTTTCGATGATGATGACCCTGCTCCGGGCGAGTACTTCAAGGCCAAGACCAGAAGAAGAAAGCTGAGCAGGAAGAAGAAGAAGGTAAAGAAGCTCATAAAGAGGACTTTGTTCCCGCCGCTGAGAAAGATAAAGCATGTTCTGGCCGGGTATCCGCAGGCCTTCAAGAAGAATGCCAGAGATCCCGAGTCGAAAGACCCCAGGATACTGGTATCCGGAAGGAACTATTCCACCAACCTTACCATCGCCAAATCCCTTGGCGAGGCCGGTTATGAAGTGGAAGTGCTTAGGATATTCCAGGTAAGGCCCAAGAAAAAGAATATCATGAAGAGGCTGAAGCCTGACGCATACAGCAAATACATCAAGGCATACTATGTCTGCGTATCAAAGAGAAGGACCAGGAGGATCGTGAAGAGACTGATAAGACTGGCTGATCCTGACAGGAAGATGCTGCTGATACCGGCAGATGACCTTATCGCAAATATCGCAGATGACTATATGGATGAGCTCCGCGATTACTATTATCTCCCGAATATCAACGATACGCCGAGAGAGATAAACAGGATCATGAGCAAGGAAGTGCAGAAAGAACTGGCAAGACAGGCAGGTCTTCCTGTAGTGAACAGCTGTCTCATAAAGACCAGAAGAAAAGAAGAGCCGGAGATACCTTCCACCATCAGCTATCCCTGCTTTATAAAGCCGAACATAAGCAGATTCAGTTCCAAGAGCAGGATGAAAAAGTGTGAATCCGAGGAGGAACTGAGAGAGACTCTTACAGATTATTCACGTAAAAAAGGCGTGGAGATGCTGGTAGAGGACTTCGTGGAGATCGATAAGGAATACTCGCTGTTAGGTCTCAGTACCCGGGAGGGAGTCGTGGCGCCGGGATTCTTCGTGGCGACTCACGGAGGTCAGCAGGAGCACAGAGGCGTGGCCATTACAGGACAGCTGCTTCCGTGCAGAGACTGGCAGCCTCTTGTGTCCAACCTTATAAAATTCGTTGAAAGCCTGAATTTCGAAGGGCTCTTCGACATCGACCTTATAGAGACTAAAGACGGAAAGATGTACTTCATCGAGATCAACATGAGATTCGGTGCTTCCGGATATGCCGTGACTAAGTGCGGTGTCAATCTGCCTGCAATGTACGCAGATTACGTGCTCCACGGAAAGCCTATTGATCTTAACTGCAGTATAGACGACAAATGCTGCACCTTCATCAGTGAGAAGGTCATGATAGAAGAGTACGTCAAGAGCCGTATCACCAGAGCTGACATGAAGCGTATGATGAATGAAGTGGATGTCCATTTCGTCAAAGACGTGGACGATCCTAAGGGATGGAGGCACTTCAGCAAGTTCTACACGTTCATCTCTCCGGTCATGAGGATAGCTCAGCGCTACTGGGACAAGAAGAGAGAGACCGGCTCCGCGAGCTCAGGCGTCTGGAAGAAATGAAGGCGGAAGAGGAAGCTCTTGCTGCTGAAGCCGCTGCCATGGCTGCAGCAGGCGTATCTGAAGAGCCGGCAGAGAAAGCTGTGACAGGAGAAACGGAAGCGCAGAAGAGCGCAGCGGCAGAAGAGACAGCGGACGATGCTGCAGAAACTGCGGCTGAGGAAAGCATTGCGCCAGATGCATCTTATGCAGATGATGAGGCTGATCTTGATGATGATACAGATACTGTCGATATCTCTGATGTAGATGATGATCTGGATAAAGATATCGATAAAGATGATCCTGATGATCTGAAAGAGGATATAAAGGATGATCTGGACGACGATGATGATGTGGACGAGGATGTATAGAGATCTGAAAGGGGTGCAGGATTGAGTCTTAAGAAAAGCCTGAAAAACTTCATACTGAACAATGCGCTGCTGAGGAAGATCGCCAGAAAGGCAGTTTACTCATCACAGAGGTCCAGGTATATGAAAACGGGAAAAGATGTTCCTGTGGAAAAGAATCTTATCGCTTTCTGTTCTTTCGATGGAAGAAACTA
>CAMCER010000003.1 GCA_945873875.1 uncultured Clostridia bacterium | reverse complement strand
CTTTATCAGGTCTTCTACTGTAGTGTCCTCATCCTCGATCATCTTCACCGCGCCGTCGATGACCTCGCCCAGATTATGGGGCGGTATGGATGTGGCCATGCCGACAGCGATACCGTTGGATCCGTTGACCAGAAGATTAGGGAATCTTGAAGGAAGTACTACCGGCTCCTTCTCCTCTTCATCGAAGTTGGGCATGAAGTCGACAGTTTCTTTATCGATATCCCTGAGCATCTCCATGGAGAACGGTGACATCCTGGCTTCTGTATAACGCATGGCGGCTGCGCCGTCGCCGTCAACAGAACCGAAGTTGCCGTGGCCGTCTACCAGAAGATATCTGGTGGAGAAATCCTGGGCCATCCTTACCATGGCGTCGTAAATGGAGCTGTCACCGTGAGGGTGATATTTACCCATTACTTCGCCGACGATACGGGCGGATTTCTTGAACGGTTTATCAGGTGTTACTCCCAGTTCGCTCATTCCGTACAAAATCCTTCTGTGTACCGGCTTCATGCCGTCTCTCACATCAGGAAGCGCACGGCCCACGATGACACTCATGGCATAGTCGATGTAGGAGTTTTTCATCTCGCTGTGTATCTCATGCTGTATGAGTCTTTTGTCTTCTATAAGATTATCCATTGAGCCTCCCCTCCTTCCTAAATATCAAGATTTTGTACGTATTTAGCATTATCTTCTATGAATTTCTTTCTCGGCGGTACTTTGTCGCCCATAAGTGTGGTGAATATGGCATCCGCCGCAGCTGTATCCTCCAGTGTTATCTGAATGAGGGTACGTTTTTCGAAATCCATGGTGGTCTCCCAGAGCTGCTGGAATGACATTTCTCCCAGACCTTTATATCTCTGGATGTCCGCCTTGCCCGGCTTGTCGGCAAGAGAAGCCATGAGCTTTTCCTGCTCCCTTTCCGAGTACGTGTAGTATTCCTCTTTTCCCTTCCGCGTCCTGAACAGAGGCGGCTGAGCCGCGTAAACATAGCCGCCTTCGATGAGCGGTTTCATGTAGCGGTAGAAGAACGTGAGCAGAAGCGTCCTGATGTGGGCGCCGTCTACGTCGGCATCGGTCATGATTATTATCTTATGATATCTGAGCTTTTCGATATCAAAGTCAGGACCGATGTTGCAGCCGAAGGCTGTTATCATATTCTTTATCTCTTCAGAGTTCAGTATCCTGTCGAGTCTGGCCTTTTCTACGTTGAGGATCTTACCTCTCAGAGGAAGGACTGCCTGACGGTTCCTGTCTCTTCCCTGCTTGGCGCTTCCGCCGGCGGAGTCACCCTCTACCAGGAAGATCTCTGAAAGTTCCGGATTCTTCTCGGAGCAGTCAGCAAGTTTTCCCGGAAGAGAAAGTCCTTCGGAAAGGCTTCCTTTCCTTGCGATGTTCCTTGCTTTTCTCGCTGCCTCCCTTGCACGGGCCGCGTCCAGACATTTCTGTATCATGGTCTTGGCCTGTCTCGGGTTTTCCTGGAGGAAAGCTGTCAGGTTATCGTTCATGGTGGATTCCACGAAACCTCTCATCTCGCTGTTTCCCAGCTTGGCCTTTGTCTGGCCTTCGAACTGCGGGTTGGTCAGCTTCACTGAGATTATGGCTGTAAGTCCTTCACGTACATCCTCGCCTGTAAGAGCTGCGTCGTTTTCTTTCAGCAGGTTGTTCTTTCTGGCGTAGTCGTTGATGGTACGTGTCAGTGCAGTCTTGAAACCTACCAGATGGAATCCTCCGTCTGTGGTGTTTATGTTGTTGGCATAGGAGAAGATGGTCTCGGCATAGCCTGTGGTGTACTGCATGGCTACTTCTGCCTCCATGTCCCCTTTTCCTGTTTTATCTTTTCCCTTTGCCTCGAAATAGATTATATCCGGGTGTATAGGTTCTTTATTCTCATTCTGGAATTTGACAAATTCCTTGATGCCGCCTTCGTAGTGGAATTCTTCCTGTCTCTTAAGGCCTGCTCTTTCGTCTTTCAGAGTGATCTTTACGCCTTTGTTGAGGAAGGCCATTTCTCTGAGTCTGTATTCCAGAGTGTTGAAGTCGAAGACTGTCTCTTCGAAGATCTCAGGGTCAGGCCAGAATGTGGTCTTGGATCCCGTCTTTCTGGCATTACCCATTTCCATAAGCGGGCTGGTGGTCTTTCCCCTGGCGTATGTCTGTTTATATATTTTTCCGTTACGTCTGATCTCTACTTCCATCTTAGTGGAGAGAGCATTTACTACAGAGGCGCCTACTCCGTGAAGTCCGCCGGACACTTTATATCCGCCGCCTTCACCGAATTTTCCGCCTGCGTGGAGCACTGTATGTATTACTTCCACTGCCGGGATCTTCATCTTGGGATGTATGTCTACCGGCATGCCTCGGCCGTCGTCTTCGACCATTATTGAGTTATCTCTCTGTATCACTACATTTATGGTCTTGCAGTATCCGGCCAGGGCCTCGTCCACACTGTTGTCTACTATCTCATATACCAGATGGTGCAGGCCCTTTTCTCCTGTACTTCCGATATACATTCCCGGTCTTTTGCGGACCGGCTCTAATCCTTCCAATACCTGGATCTGTTCAGCGTCATATTTCTGATTTTTCTTTTCTGCCGCCATGTTTTTCTGTCACCTCTTTACCTTTTGGATCAGTATCTTTTTTACAGCTTTTTTACTGATTATTTCTGCTTTTTGCGTTTTTGCACATACACAATATATTGTAGCATTAAAAAGCCGGATTTTCAATGAAATCCGGCTTTTTGGACAATTATTATCTATTATATTCTTTATCCGCCTTAAAAAGGCTATATTTACCGCTCAGCTGCATAATATTTACAGATATGAGCCTTAAAAATTGGATTTTTCTTCCACTTTTCCGGCAGACACTATAAAGGTCTTTCCTTCAGGAAGAGATTTTTCTACTTCCGGGCTCATTTCTGCGGTGGTTATGAAAAGCTGGACACCGCTGAGTGAATTGATCAGGTAGGACTGTCTTTTAGGATCCAGCTCTGAGAGCACATCATCTAAAAGCAGCACCGCGTCTTCCCCGGTCTCTTCTTTTATCAGTTTTATCTCGGAAAGTTTAAGGGAAAGTGCTGCTGTACGCTGCTGACCCTGGGAACCGAAATGTCTGATGTCTATATCGTTCACTGATATCTTCATGTCGTCTTTATGAGGGCCTTTGGTAGTCGTTCTTCTTTCAATATCCTTCTGCCTGTTTATTTTAAGTGTCTTCATAAAGACTTCTTCCTGTATGTCAGGCGAGACAAGCTCAATATCAGGTTCATAGGCTATCTTAAGATCCTCTTTTCCGCTGGTTATCTCTCTGTTTATCACGCCGCTTATCTTTTCTGTCTTTTCTATGAAGTCTCTTCTGCTGTTCATGAGATAAGTCCCGTTTCTGACCAGCTCCGCATCCCAGACGTCAAGTACTGTCTCATCTATATGCATCTCTTTCAGATAGGCATTTCTCTGTTTCAGGACTTTATTATAATCTGCAAGTCTGCTGTAATATGCTGGTTTCAGCTGACTGATCTCTCTGTTTATGAATCTTCTTCTTTTTTCAGGGTCTTCTTTTACTATCTTAAGATCCTCAGGTGAGAATATAACGGTAAGTACATTATCGAAAAGTTCGGAAAGTTTTCTGAGTCTTACATCCCCTACGCCTATGCTCTTTCCTTCTTTTTTTATTATTATATCTATGTCTGTATCCTGGCCGTCTTTTTCAGCGGACAGTAAAACACGGCAGTAATCACATCCAAACCTTACCATTTCAAAATCCTTTGAAGTCCTGAAGGATTTTCCAACAGATGTTATATATACTGCCTCTAATAAATTGGTCTTTCCCTGAGCATTGTCTCCGATTATTATATTCACTTTCGGATGGAATTCTATATCAAGTTTTTCGTAATTTCTGAAATCTTTGAGTTCCAGTTTTCTGACAAACATCAGCTGCTCCTTTTAAAAAGCCGCCTTTCTCTTTTTCTGAGGGAAGAAGGCGGCGTTTTCTTAGCTTGATAATCTTACAGGAAGGATCAGGTATTCGTATTTGTCCCCTTCAAGAGGTCTTATGAGACATGGTGATGTGCTTCCGTTGAACAGAAGTTTTATCCTGTCATCATCTATTACTTTGAGAGCGTCTATGAGATATTTTGAATTGAATCCTATCTCAATATCATTTCCTTCTTTTTCTACTATTATCTCTTCCTTTACATTTCCTTCTTCAGATCTTGACGTTATGAGAAGGAGGTCGTTGTTGAATGAGAGTTTTATAAGGTTGTTTTTTCCTTCTTTTGCAAGAAGTGATGCTCTTTCTATGCTGTCAAGAAGATTTCTTCTGTCAGCTGTTACTATGCAGGATCCTTCCTGAGGGAGTATGCTTCTGTAATTTATGAACTCTCCTTCCAGAAGTCTTACTACTGCTCTGGTATCTTTTAGTGTGAATACTGCGTTTTTAGTTCCTACTGTTATTTCAACTGTATCGTCATCTTCCGAATCTGAAATTATGTTTTTTATTTCATTTATAAGTCTTCCGCTTATTACTACTTTTTTATCACCGGTATTATCTATTCTTTCTCTCACTACCGACATCCTGAATCCGTCAAGAGCTGCCATGTTGAATTTCTCATCTTCAAGTTCAGCAAGCACTCCTGTTATTATTCCTTTTGATTCATCTATGCTGGCTGCAAATGAAGTTTTTCTTATCATGTCTGAGAACATGTCTTTATCCAGCGTGATCTTATATGTCTCTTCTTCTGTATCTTTTATCTTCGGGAATTCATCAGGTGAAAGGCCTAATATATTAAATTCAGAAAATGATGTCTTTACTGTTACATTATTTTCTTCATCTGTCTGTATTGATACGTCTCCTCCCGGAAGTTTTCTTATTATATCTCCGAAAAGTTTAGAGCTTACTACTACAGCCCCTTCTTCTTCACAAAATACTTCTATTTTCTTTACTATACTTATATCCATGTCTGATGCTGACATGGAAAGAATATTATTTCCTTCAGTTTTCAGAAGTATACCTTTCAGAACAGGAAGTGCTGATCTGGTAGATACAGCTTTTGAAACAGTATTCAAAGCCCTGGAAAGGACTTGCTGGCTGCAGTTGAATTTCATTTTCTGATGACCTCCGATCACGACTTTATTATATATATTTACAGTAATAATAGTAGTAAGTGCTGTTGAAACTGTTGATAACTTTTATAGCCCTTCAAATCACTGCATTATTTATTATCTCAAAGACCGTGGATAAACCGGTATTTCATGTAAATTATATGTTGATAATAAAATCAGTTATAATCAAGAGCGTTTTTAAGTTCTTCTATCTCTGAAGCAAGCTGACTGTTGGTATTTATTTCTTTTGATATCTTTTCATATGCATAGACAGCAGTTGAATGATCTCTTCCGCCGAATGCATCTCCTATTTTAGGAAAAGATGTATCAGTCAGTTCTTTACAGAGATACATCGCTATCTGTCTTGGAACAGTCAGATTTCTGGTGCGTTTCTTTGATTCTATATCAGCAGTCTTTATCCCGTATTTCTTACATACCTGTTTCTTTATAGTTTCACAGCTTACTGTAAGATCTCCTGCTTTTATAACATCTTTAAGGATCTTTCTTGCAAATTTCACATTGAGTTTTTCATTGAGAAGTTTTGAAAAACTTGAAACTCTCGTAAATGCTCCTACCAGATCTCTTACGTTGAATTTAATTTTTTCAGCTATAAGCTCTATTACTTCTTCAACTTCAGGAGTTAAAGTCACTCCCTCTATCTGAGCTCTGTTCCTTAGGATAGCTATCCTTGTTTCATATTCAGGAGGCTGTATGTCTGCCACCAGGTTCCACTGAAAACGTGAAGTGAGCCTTTCATCAAGGATCTTCATTTCATTAGGTGCCCTGTCTCCTGATATTATTATCTGTTTATTTGATTCGTAAAGTCTGTTGAAAGTATTGAAAAATTCAGTTTCTGTAGACTCTTTTCCCTGGATGAACTGGATATCGTCTATGAGAAGAACATCGATACCTCTGTATTTTCTTCTGAATGCTTCCATCCCGCCTTTTTTCTTTTTATCATTGAGAGCTTTTATGAATTCATTGGTGAACATCTCAGATGATATATAAAGTACTTTGAGAGACGGATGGTTCTTAAGTACATAATGACCTATTGCGTGCATAAGATGAGTCTTTCCAAGACCCGGGCCTCCGTAAATAAAGAGAGGGTTATATGCATCAGAAGGATTTTCCGCTACGGCAAGAGCTGCCGCATGAGCGAATCTGTTATTATCCCCTACTATGAAATTTTCAAAACTGTTATTGGGATCCAGTATGAATTCTTCAGAAAATGATACGCTTTCATCTGAAGCGGAATAGATATTCTTATCACTTTCTTTTAAAGGGTCTTCAGAATCACCATCTATATCGATGATGATATTATATCTTTTGCCCATTACTTCTTCAGCGGCATTTTCTATTACAGATATATATCTGTTTTTAAGTATCCCAAGAGAAAACTCATCTTCAATAGTGAGATAGATCATATCGGGATCATTTTTTATATTCTTTACTCTGAGTGGAGAGAACCAGGTCTCAAAACTGACATTATTTACCATTTTTTTAATGGCTGCCAGTATATCTCTCCAGGTCAGTTCAAAATCATTCATACTTTAAAACAAAAAATCCAAACCAAATAATTGCATCAACTTTTAATAAAATAAGCGCGGTCAAAGATAAAAATCTTAAAAGGGCTCAGTTAAAATTATGTACGCGAAACTTTAAAAAGTCAAACACACTGGTAATCATTTACAGCCCCATATTTAGTGCGCCGGCCTATGTATGGAGGATGCTGATATAAAAGTTATCCACAGGCATAAGTAAAAAAAGAAATGTTGAAAGATGAAAGAACTCGGGGTTTTCCACAGTTTGTTGATAAGTCTGTTAACAATATCGACACGGCACAATATATTGATTAATATCACCACTCAAAAAATATTACAAAAAACGTTGGATTTATAAGCCTCTGAAAAGATTTAAAATCGTTGACATGAAAATTGCAGAACTGTATAATAATAGGGCATGTCTGCAGGCATGAATAAAAAACTGCAAGTAAAATAAGGAGGAAAAAAGACGTGAAAAGGACATATCAGCCTAAGAAAAGACAGAGAAAGAAAGAGCACGGTTTCAGAAAAAGAATGAAGACTAAGAACGGAAGGAACGTTCTCAGAAGAAGAAGACGCAGAGGAAGAAAAGTTCTCTCGGCATAATGAAGTCTTCTGATTTTTGTTTACTGAAGATCACGTGATCTGAGTGAAAAGAAAATGTTGAAAAAAGAAGTTCTCAGAAATAAAAACGATTTTTCCAACATATACAACAGGGGTAAGTCTGCAGGAGAGAGATACGTAGTTGTTTTTTACAGGAAAAACAGTCTTTTATTTAACAGGACAGCATTTTTAGCAAGTAAAAAAGTAGGAAATGCGGTAGAAAGGAACAGGGCCAGAAGGCTCATGAAAGAGAGCTGCCGCGAACTGAAAGACAAACTGCTTCAGGGATACGATATAATATTTATCGCGAGAAGTACTATTAAGGGAAGAAAATGTGCGGATGTGAAAAAATCTATTGAGGCCGCACTGAACAAAGCGAAATTGATTGACCGGAAAATCACACAGAGATGAAGGTGCTGTGATGAAACATATATTTATTTGGATAATAAGAGGTTATCAGAAATTTATTTCGCCGCTGTTTCCAGCGCATTGCCGTTTTTATCCCACCTGCTCCACATACTTTATACAGGCACTTCAGAAGTATGGCTTTTTCAAGGGCAGTTATCTGGGGATAAGAAGGCTTTTACGCTGCCACCCGTGGAATCCGGGAGGGTATGATCCCTTAAAATAAATTGGAGGAAACAGATGTACAAGATTATTGGATTCATAGCAAAGCCGCTTGGTATGTTGCTGAGTTTGATATATGACCTTGTAGGAAATTACGGAATATCGATCATCATATTTACGATTATCGTTAAATTCGCTTTGTATCCACTTTATTCAAAGCAGATCAAATCCACAGTAAGGATGGCTGAAGTTCAGCCGAAAATGCAGGAGATACAGCAGAGATACGCTAACGACAGACAGATGATGAACATCAAGATGTCTGAGTTATATAAAGAAGAGAAATTCAATCCTATGGGCGGATGTCTTCCAATGATCATCCAGATGCCTATAATCTTCGGGCTTTTCGCCCTTCTCAGAAGACCGCTTGACTATATCGCAAGCGACAGCATGATCTTTGCTGCTCACGAAAGCTTCCTGTGGATAATGGATCTGAGCCAGCCGGATAAATGGATACTGCCTATCGCAGCCGGTGTTGCGACATTTATTTCATTTACCATGACACAGCAGCAGCAGCAGGTCAGCGGCGCAGCGAATCAGATGAACGGCATGATGAAAGGAATGAGGATCATATTCCCTATCATGATAGTGTGGATGGGTAGAACATTCCCTGCCGGACTTGCACTTTACTGGTTCATCGGTCAGGTAGTTCAGATCTTCTTCAATTTACATCTCAACAGAGTCAGAGAAAGACTCAGATTCGAAGCAGAAGCAAGGAAAAAGAACAGGAAAAAGATTTCCTGATCTTTTGATGGATCTGAAAATCAAAGCAGAGAAAGCAATATCTTACGTCGTTAAACAGGGGGACGTATTTTGCTTCAGGAGGAAATACAATGGAATATTCGGAAAAATGGGGTACCAGCATTGAAGAGGCTGTAAGGCTCGCCCTTGACGACCTTAAACTTGACGAGGATCAGGTAGAAGTCACAGTCCTCGAACAGCCGTCAAAAGGATTTTTCGGCATAGGATCCAAGCTGGCAAAAGTAAGAGTAGAGAAAAAGAAAGAAACTAAAGCTGAAAAGGCAGAAGAAAAATATAACGCACAGATCCAGCAGGAAATAGAAAAGTTCGAAAACAAAGATAAAAAAGAAGAACCTGCTGAGAAAAAAGAACAGCCGGAAGCGGCAGAAAGACCGCAGCAGGCAAAGGCACAGAAAAAAGTCCAGGAAGAAGAGCCTGAAAGAGAGCTTCCTGATATAAACGAGATACTCAAGCTGAACGTTGAAATGGAGCCGGTCACGGACCATGCAGCTATCAGTTTCATAAAAGAGATGACTGAAAAAATGGGTCTTGATCTGGCAGTAAGCGCCAAGACCGGAGAGAACATGGTATATGTCAGCATCGACGGAAAAGATGCGGGAACAGTCATCGGCAAGCGCGGACAGACACTGGACGCCATCCAGTATCTGACCAGCCTGGTAGTCAATAAAGACGAAGAGAAATATGTCAGAGTAGTGGTAGATGCTGAAAACTACAGGACCAAGAGAGGACGCACTCTTGAACAGCTTGCTGAAAAACTGGCGAAGAAAGTCGTAAGGAACAGAAGAAGCGTAAGACTTGAGCCTATGAATCCTTACGAAAGAAAAGTTATACACGCTACACTGCAGGGACATCCGAAAGTTACTACCAGAAGCATCGGTGATGAACCGCGCAGAAGAGTCATAATTGAACTGAAGTAGTTATCTAAGCAGCTCGTGCATCCACGGGCTGCTGATGATTTTAAGGAAGATTTTAAAGGAACAGGATATGGAAGACACCATAGCAGCTGTCGCCACCGCATATGGAGAAGGCGGCATCGGCATAGTCAGGATAAGCGGAAATCGCGCTGAAGAAATACTGATGAAGATCTTTCAGCCTTCGCAGGGGCAGAAAACCCTTGAAAACAGAAGGCTTTCTTATGGTGTTGTCAAAGATCCGGAAGACGGATCTGTCATAGATGAGTGTATGGCGGTCTTCATGAAAGGACCCGGCACATACACTACAGAAGATGTGGCAGAGATTGACTGTCACGGCAGCGTGGTATCCTTAAGGAAGATACTTTCTCTGGTGCTGCGCAGCGGAGCCAGGCTGGCGGAAAAAGGTGAATTCACTAAAAGAGCTTTTCTCGGCGGAAGGATAGATCTTACCCAGGCTGAAGCAGTAATGGATGTGGTAAGCGCTAAAACAGAAAGTGGAGCCAGATCTGCCGTGGACCAGCTGGAAGGCAGGATCAGCCGCGAGACGGCGCCTCTGAAGGAAAAGCTTTTAGATATACTTACAGAGATCGCAGTAAACATCGATTATCCCGATGAGGACATAGAAGAGATGACTTCGGAAAAACTGAAGTCCGAAATAGGAAAGACATGTGAGATGGTAAAGGCGCTGCTTGAGACAGCAGATGCGGGACGTATCCTCCGGGAAGGCATAAGCTGCACCATCGCAGGACGTCCTAATGTAGGAAAATCCTCACTGATGAACGCCTTGCTCAGAGAATCCCGGGCCATAGTCACAAGCATCCCCGGGACTACCAGAGATACCATAGAAGAAGGCATCAATATCCGCGGCATCCCTGTAAAACTCATTGATACAGCCGGTATCCACGATACTGATGATCAGATAGAAAAGATCGGGATAGAAAAGAGCTGGGAATCCTTTGAACAGGCAGATCTCCTTATTCTTATGATCGACGCCTCATCTCCCCTCCTCTCTGAGGATGAAGAGCTGCTGAAAAAGGCAGCGGAAAGAAAGAGCCTTGTGATCCTGAATAAAAAGGACCTGGGCATAAGCGCTTCAGCTGAGATCATCAGAAAGCGCTACGGACAGGAGAAGAACATCAAAATCATTGAAACTTCACTGACTGACGGCTCGGGAACAGGCGAGATAGAAGAAGCGGTGGAGGAATTTGTCTTCGGTGGAAAGGTATACCAGAAAGACAGTCTGGTGATAACGAACGTGAGACATAAGGAGCTCCTTGAACAGACTCTTGACGCGCTTATGGATGCGGAATGCGCCCTGGATCAGGGAGATGCACTTGATTTTGTTGAGATAGACGTAAGAAGAGCATACCAGTCTCTGGGAGAGATCACAGGAGAGACGGTATCAGACGATATAATAGATGAAGTTTTTTCAAGATTCTGTCTTGGGAAATGATCAGGGACAAAGGACGGGAAATGAGTATAGAGAGTTATCTTATGGGTACATATGATGCGATAGTCGTTGGAGCGGGCCACGCCGGATGTGAGGCCGCTCTTGCCTGCGCGCGCATGGGCAAAAAGACTGTCATGTTTTCCATAAATCTTGAGGCGGTGGCCATGATGGCCTGCAATCCCGCCATCGGAGGCACCGGGAAGGGCCATCTGGTCCGTGAGATCGATGCTCTCGGAGGCGAAATGGGTCTGGTCATCGACAGGACCTTTATCCAGAGCAAGATGCTGAATACGGCTAAAGGTCCGGCGGTCCATTCCCTGAGAGCTCAGGCCGATAAAAACAGATACCACGCCGAGATGAAGCACGTGCTGGAGATGCAGGAAGGTCTTGATCTGAAGCAGGGCGAGGTAGTGGACATCCTCATCGAAGACGGCAAAGCTTCCGGCGTCATCCTTAAGACGGGAAGTCTCTACCGGGCGGATGCTGTCATACTTGCCACGGGAACCTTCCTGGGCGGAAAGATATTCATAGGAGAAAGCGCCTATGAAAGCGGCCCCAACGGCATGGCGCCGTCGGTGGAACTGGCGCAGTCCCTGAGAAAACACGGCTTTCCGATGAGAAGGTTCAAGACAGGCACTCCTGCCAGAGCGCTGGCCCAGAGCCTTGATTTTTCAAAGATGAAAGAGGAGACCGGCGATGAGAAGATCGTCCCGTTTTCTTTCATGAACGATGATCTTGAAAAAGACCAGGTATCCTGCTGGCTCTCATATACCAACGAAGAGACCCATCGCATCATAAGGGAGAACTTTCACAGGTCCGCCCTTTTCAGCGGTCAGATAGAAGGCGTGGGTCCCAGATACTGCCCTTCCATCGAAGACAAAGTGAATCGCTTTGCTGACAGGAAGAGACATCAGCTCTTCATAGAGCCGGAAGGTCTTGACACAGACGAAATGTACATACAGGGCATGTCATCGAGCCTTCCCGAGGATGTGCAGGAAAAATTTTACAAAACCATCGCAGGCCTTGAAAACATAAGGATCGCAAGACCTGCATATGCCATAGAATATGACTGTATCGATCCGACAGCTCTTTCTCTCAGTCTGGAGATGAGAGGTGTCAGCCATCTGTTCTGCGCCGGCCAGTTCAACGGAAGTTCCGGCTACGAAGAGGCGGCGGCTCAGGGGCTCATGGCCGGGATCAATGCAGTTCTGAAACTTGACGGGAAAGAGCCCTTTATCCTGAAAAGGAGCGAAGCATATATCGGCGTGCTCATCGATGATCTGGTGACCAAGGGAACCAACGAACCTTACAGGATCATGACATCCAGGGCAGAGTACAGACTGGTCCTGAGACAGGACAACGCAGATCTGAGACTTACAGAAAAGTCCTATAATCTGGGACTTGCGACAGAAGAAAGGTATCAGAGGCTCCAGGAAAAGAAGAAGCTTGTCGAGGCAGAGAGAAAAAGGCTTGAAAACACTTATGTTTATCCGGGCGAAAGCGATGATTTCATGAGAAAGGCGGGGGGCGCCCCTCTGAAGAACAGGACTTCTCTTGCCGAAATGATGAAAAGGCCCGAGATCACATATGAGAACCTGGCTGAGATAGATCCGGAAAGACCTAAGCTTTCAGATCATGTGAAGACACAGCTGGCTGTCCAGATAAAATATGAAGGGTATATCGGCAAGCAGATGCAGCAGATAAAGCGCTTCCAGAAACTGGAAAATCATAAACTAGATCCGGAACTGGAATATTCTTCTATTCGGGGCTTAAGGATAGAAGCGGCTGAAAAGCTGACAAAAGCAAAGCCTTTTTCGGTAGGCCAGGCGTCAAGGATATCAGGCGTATCTCCCGCTGATATCAACGTATTGCTGGTTTATCTGGAAAAGGAAAGAAGAAGCAGAGGCTGAGAATAGATGGACAGAGTGATCGGGTTTTTAAGAGAAAAGAATATTCTTCCTGAAGAAAATGCAGAAGCAGAACTTGCCAGGATAGAAAAGACGCTTTCCGGTTATATGGAAGGCATCCTTTCATGGAATGAGAAGATCAATCTTACTTCCATCACTGACAGGGACGAATTCATAGATAAGCATTTTCTTGATTCATACGGACCGGCTGCAGAAGAGGAGATCCTTTCCGCAGAGTGCATCGCAGATATAGGGACAGGGGGAGGCTTCCCCGGGATACCTCTTGCGGTGCTCTTCCCTGAAAAGAAGTTCATCCTTATAGATTCGCTGGCCAAGAGACTGAAAGTAATTGACAGGCTCTGCGAAGAGCTTGGGATCAGCAATGTGACTACTGTCCACGGCAGAGCAGAGGAGCTTGCCGGGAAAAAGGGAGAGTTGAGAGAAGTCTTCGATGCCGCTGTATCAAGAGCAGTTGCTCCAATGGTATCGCTGCTGGAGCTTTGTCTTCCTTTCGTAAGGAAAGGCGGCGCCTTTATATCTTATAAAGGCAGGGAGCTTGAAACAGAACTTGAAGATGCAGCACATGCCATGGAGGTCCTTGGAGGAAGACTGGACCGGATCGTTTCTGCAGGCGCAGGGGAAAACATGTCGGGACACGCTCTTGCTGTAATAAAGAAAGAGTCTCTGACTCCGGCAAAATATCCGCGTAAACCGGGGGATCCGATAAGAAAACCTATACATAAATAATAAGATGTTTCACGTGAAACATCTTTTTTATTTAACGATTTCAGAAAAAATATCTGAAAAGAGGATGAAGAAAGACGGAAAATTGTGTCTCGGGAAACAATTTCCGGAATCCTGACATAATATCGAAGAAAATGTGGCATATTAAAAGGGACTGGTATATAATCAGTTTATCATCAGAAAAACATGTGTGTACTTGAGCCGAAAAGGAGGCATAAAAGTGGGAAAAGCAATCGCGATTTTTAACCAGAAGGGCGGAGTCGGGAAAACCACTACCAACATCAATCTTGCAGCCTGTCTTGCACTTGAGGGTAAAAAGGTCCTGGTTCTGGACATCGATCCCCAGGGAAACACCACAAGCGGACTTGGCATCTCCAAGAAAGACCTGAGCGCTACCATGTATGAGATACTGCTCAATGATGATTTTGATCCTCAGGAAGCGATACTTCATACATCTGTAAAGGGACTGGATATAATTCCGGCAAACGTACAGCTGGCAGGCGCGGAAGTGGAGCTGGTGGAAATAGAAGGCAGGGAGACCAGACTGAAAAAGGCCATGAGTCTTCTGAAGCCTGAAT
>CAMCER010000002.1 GCA_945873875.1 uncultured Clostridia bacterium | reverse complement strand
GCCCTTTGTCAGACTGGCTGAAGGGAGCATTCCGATGGAGCCTGTCACCTGGCTTGCGCCGTCAGAGAGGATATCTCCGAACATGTTGCTGGTCACTATGACGTCGAACTGTTTCGGATCGCGGATGATCTGCATTACCGCGTTGTCGACATAAAGATGGTTCAGTTCCACTTCCGGATACCTTTCGGCTACCTTCATAACTACACTTCTCCACAGGCGGGAGCTCTCAAGCACATTGGCTTTGTCCACACTGGTGACCTTCTTGTTTCTCTTCATGGCCATGTCGAAGGCGACTTCTGCGATGCGCTCTATCTCACCGACAGAGTACAGCTCAACATCATATGCGGCTTCGCCCATGTCAGTTTCCTTATGACCTTTTTCACCGAAGTATATTCCTCCGGTAAGTTCTCTTACCACTACCAGATCAAGGCCTCCTGAAACGATCTCTTTCTTCAGCGGGCAGGCTTCGGCAAGCTCGTCGAAGAGAAGGGCAGGTCTCAGGTTGGCAAAGAGCTGCAGCTGCTTTCTCAGACCTAAAAGAGCCATCTCCGGTCTCTGATTGCCGGGGCGGTCGTCCCATTTCCATCCGCCTACAGCACCCAGAAGCACTGCGTCAGCTTCTTTGCATATCTTTACTGATTCTGCCGGCAGCGGCTCGCCAACTTCATCGATGGCGCATCCTCCGGCAAGGACCTTAGTGTAATTGAATTCGTGGCCGAATTTTTCTCCGACACGGTCAAGGACCTTCAGGGTCTCGCCTACCACTTCAGGGCCGATCCCGTCGCCGGGCACGACTGCTATATTGTATTTCATATGTATTCCTCCTTAGCGGCATGAAATGCCGTGTATCTCAAAGCTTATCTGTCTTCTCTGAAGTAAGGGAGCCCCAGACTTTCAGGCGGCTGGTTCTCTCTCTTGTTCCTCATGCCTGTCACTACCAGCACGATGATGGTGACTACGTAAGGCAGCATCTTGTACAGTTCCTTGACAGCCATGTTGCCGCCTGTGGGAACGAACAGGTACAGGATGTAAAGGGCAGCGAAGAGAAGTGATCCGAAGATGGCGATGTTAGGTCTCCACAGTGTGAAGATGACCAGAGCGATGGCAAGCCATCCGCGGTCGCCGAATGCGTCATTGGACCAGACTCCGCTGGCATAGTCCATTACGTAGTACAGTCCGCCAAGTCCTGCGATCATGCAGCCGATGCAGACTGATAAGTATTTGTATTTCGTTATATTGATGCCGGCAGCATCTGCAGTAGCCGGGTTTTCGCCGATGGCTCTTATCTGCAGACCTGTGCGTGTCTTTTTGAGTATGTATGCCGTTATGATGGCTATGGCGATAGCCACATAGGTCATGAAGCCGTATGACAGGAAGATCTTCCCGAACCAGCCCAGGTCATCTGCGAAGGGCAGGGCCCTGCTGAAGCAGTGGCTTGTGGCTGAAAGTGAAATGGAAGGAACTTCTGAGTCGGTGAGTTTTATCAGAGAACCTCCGAAAAAGTTTCCGAAGCCGATGCCGAAAGTGGTCATGGCCAGGCCCACTACGTTCTGGTTTACTCTCAGTGAGACTGTCAGGAAGCAGAATAAAAGCCCCATGAGAAGAGAACCGAGAAGGCAGGCCAGTATAGGCAGGATAACAGCCAAAGCGGGATTAACATGTCCCCCGCAGCTCTGTTCATAGAAGAACGAGGCTATTACGCCCGAGATGGCGCCTACATACATTACGCCCGGGATACCCAGGTTAAGGCTTCCGGATTTTTCGGAGATGGTCTCTCCGGTACATCCCAGCAGGAGCGGAACACTCTGGACCACTGCCCGCGGTATAAAAGATACTAAATCAAACATGTCCTACTCCTTTCCTTCCTTTTTCCTGAAATGAACTTTATAGTTTATGAAGAATTCGGATCCGATGATAAAGAACAGGATTATGCCTGTGATTATATCGCCGAATGAATGGTTGAGCTGGAACGCTGTGGATATCTCACTGGCTCCTCTTTCCATGAATGCCAGAAGGAAACTGGTGGCTATCATGGCGAAAGGACTGAACTGGGCAAGCCATGCGACCATGATCCCCAGAAAACCTCTTCCTCCTGCCAGAGTAGTGGTTATGGTGTGGTCTGAGCCTGCTACCATCATCCATCCTGCCAGGCCGCATATAGCGCCGGATACCAGAAGCGTGCGGACGATGACTCTGCTGGTCTTGATGCCCACGTAGCGTGCTGTGTTCATGCTCTCTCCCACGACGGATATCTCATAACCGTGTTTGCTGTATTTGAGATAAACGTGCATGGCAACGGTGACAACAGCGACTATGAGGATTATCAGAAGATATTTCTGTCCGCCTAAATCCGGGAGCCAGCCTGCCATGGAAGTCTGGTTTATGATGCCGACTTTTCCGGAGCCCTTGGGAACTTCCCATACGATGACGAAGAAGGCCACCAGCTGGATAGCCACATAGTTCATCATCAGTGTGAACAGAGTCTCGTTGGTATTCCATCTGGCTTTGAAGAAAGCAGGTATCGCAGCCCAGATGGCTCCTGCGCCGACAGCGCCGATGAACATGAGCAGTATGAGAAGAGGTCCGGGGAGAACGTCTCCCAGATAGATCATGACTGCCGAGGTCACCAGAGCTCCGATGAGTACCTGACCTTCGCCTCCCAGGTTCCAGAACTTCATCTTGAAGGCCGGAGTCAGTCCCAGTGAGACGCACAGGAGTATAGCCAGTTCTTTTCCCAGTATCCATACTTTACGCTCGCTTCCGAAAGCGCCGTCTGCCATGGACTGGAAAACGCTGGCCGGATCAAGACCTGTCAGCAGTGTGGTCACTATGGCGCATACTATGAAGGCCAGAGCGATGGCGCAAAGTCTGATGAGCCACGCTCTCTGCCAGGGCATGTCCGAGCGTTTGGTTATGTGTATCAGCGGGGTCTTGTTCTTATCCAATATCTTCACCCCCTAAACTTGTCATCATTCTGCCGATCTGGTGCTTCTCAGCCAGCCTGCCGTCTACTATGCCGCTGACCTTTCCGTCGCAGAGGACCAGTATGCGGTCGCAGAGCTCAAGCAGCACGTCCAGATCTTCTCCGGCGTAGACTACAGCCACACCGTTTGCTTTCTGCTGGTTTATAAGATCGTATATAGTGTATGACGAGTTGATATCAAGGCCCCTGACTACATAAGCGGAAAGAAGCACCGTTGGTGCTGAGGCGATCTCACGGCCTACCAGCACTTTCTGTACGTTTCCGCCTGAAAGCTTGCGGACCGGTGTGGACACGCTGGGCGTAACGACTTCCAGTTCATCCACCACTTTTTCCGCCAGATGCTTAGGGGTCTTTCTGTCTGTGAATACTGATTTTCCCCGTCTGAAGGATCTGAGCATCATATTGTCCGTCAGGTCCATGTTGGCCACAAGGCCCATGCCCAGTCTGTCTTCAGGGACAAATGAGAGGGATACTCCCATGGCTGCGATCTCAAGGGGATCTTTGCCGATAAGGGATTCCTTGCTGCCGTCATCGCTTACATAGGCGATGCTTCCCTTTTCTATAGGCTGAAGCCCCGCGATGGCTTCTAGGAGTTCCTTCTGGCCGCAGCCCGATATCCCGGCGATCCCCAGGATCTCTCCGCTGCAGGCGGTGAAGGTCACATCGTCCAGTTTAAGAACGCCGTCCTGAGACCTTACAGTAAGGCCCTCCACCCTGATGCGCGGGCGGGGGTTCACAGGTTCAGGCCGGTCTATATTAAGCTCTACCTGATGACCTATCATCATGTTGGTCATCTCCTGAGCGTTGGTTTCCGAAGTTATCAGATCTCCGATGAACTTTCCCTTGCGAAGTACGGCTACCCTGTCTGATATGGCTTCCACTTCGTGGAGCTTGTGGGTTATGATGACTACAGCCTTGCCGTCATCTTTCATGTTCTTCAGGACTTTGAAGAGTTTGTCCGTTTCCTGCGGTGTAAGTACCGCGGTAGGTTCATCGAGGATGAGTATGTCAGCACCTCTGTAGAGGACTTTTACGATCTCTACCGTCTGTTTCTGTGATACTGACATGTTATATATCTTCTGATTCGGGTCCACATCAAAGCCGTAGGCATCACATATCTCTGTAATGCGCCTTGACGCCGCCTCAAGGTCCAGTTTGCCTTTTTCCTCAAGGCCTAAAACCACATTTTCTGCAGCAGTAAAAACATCCACCAATTTGAAATGCTGGTGGATCATTCCTATGCCCAGATCGAAGGCTTCTTTCGGTGAAGCGATAGTCACTTCCTTCCCGTCGATGGCTATCTGGCCGCTGTCGGGAAAATAAATACCGGAAAGCATATTCATAAGAGTAGTCTTTCCGCTTCCGTTCTCGCCGAGCAGTGAAAGTATCTCGCCTCTGTAGATGTCCAGATTCACATTATCATTGGCGATGACATCACTGCCGAAGGTCTTGGTTATGTTTCTCATGGAAACTGCTGGCAGACCTTTTTCCATAATATTGCAACCTTTCGTTTTTCGTGAAATAAAGGGGCTCCCGGAAGACCGGGAGCTCCCATGAGTTTTAATGGTTTAGTATTTTTCGTCCAGCAGATTGATGCCGTCGATCCTCAGATCGAAGTAAGGAGCTGAACGGAATTCTGATTCGTGGAAGTATCCGTCCTTGATTACTTCTGTGTCTGGCTTGTAGTCTTTGTCTGTATCTACGTCAGCTTTATATGAATCAAGCTTCTTGCCTTTAACAGTGAAAGTTGATGTGTCAAATACCTGAGTGTCGCCTGACTTCAGAGCCTCTTCAACTTCCTTGAGCTTGTCAGCTGTGCCTTCTGCTGCAGCCTTTTTGCCCAGCTCTGTCAGCTGTACAGAATCTGTTTCCAGTGTTCCTGTCCAGTCAGTGTCGATGGCTTCGCCTTTTCCTGCTGCTGCGATAGCATATTCATAGTAAGGTGCCCAGTTGATACGTGAGGATACGATGAATGTGTTCGGGCAGGATTCTTCTGTGCTTCCGTTGTAGGATACATCAGGAACCTTTCTCTTTTCACATGCTGTCGGAGCTCCCATGGAGTCAGCGTGCTGACTGATGAGTATGCAGCCTTTGTCCATGAGCTTGTTGGCAGCTTCTTTTTCAGCAGTCTCGTCATACCATGATCCTGTGAAAGTAACGTCCATGGTAGCGGATTTGCACTGTGATCTTGCGCCCAGGAAGAAGGATGTGTAACCGGATACTACTTCAGCGTATGTGAATGCGCCTACGTAACCGATCTTAGCTTCTTTCGCTGTGATTTCGCCCTTATCGATCATCTCGTTCAGTTTCATTCCTGCAGCAACGCCTGCCAGGTAACGGCCCTGATAGATGGATGCGAAAGCGTTGTGATAGTTCTCTACGCCTTCAGTGTGAGCCTTGGTTCCTGTTGAGTGACAGAACTGTACTTCAGGGAATTCCTTGGCTGCCTGGATCATGTAGTCCTCATGTCCGAAAGAGTCAGCGAAGATGATTCCGCAGCCTGCGTCAACCAGTTCAGCAGCAGCGTCATAGCATTCCTGTCCTTCCGGGATGTTGGTCTTGATCTCATACTCAACGCCCAGGTTCTCGCAGGCTTCTTTAGCGCCGTTAATGAAGTTGAGGTCGTAAGTCGAGTTTTCATCGTGCAAGCAGATGAAACCGGCTTTGATGTCGCCAGCGTCTTTTTCGCCTTCATTGCTGTTACCGCAGCCGGCAAGCAGCATGAAGCAGCTGAGCGCCATAACCAATAACCAGATTAAGCTTTTCCTTTTCATTTTTTTCCTCCTGCATATTGCATAATGTTAAAAAATATTTCCATGATGCCAACACATCATAAGTGACAGAATTCTATGCCTTCATCCGACATGCTCTCGATGCAGGCCAGAGGAAAGACTTTCAGTCCCTGCTCCCGGAGGCTGTCTCCGCCGCCCTGGAATTTCTTCTCGATGGCGACTGCCGCGCCCAGAACTGTGGCGCCTGCCTGACCGACAAGCTGCATAAGTCCTTTTAGGGCGTTGCCGCTGGCCAGGAAATCATCTACCAGAATGACTCTGTCTTCAGGAAGCAGAAAATCACGGCTGACTACTGCCTGATAGTCGTTGCCGTGGGTGAATGAATGAACGGTGGCTTTATATACTTCTCCGTCCACGTTGCTGGTCTTATGTTTTTTCGCGAATAATACGGGAAGGCCTGAAGATATACCTGCTGCTGCCGCGATAGCGATGCCGCTGGATTCTATGGTCAGTATCTTGGTGGGATTTTCCCCTGCAAAAAGACCAGCGATCTCTTCACCGATCTCCTTCAGAAAAACTGTATCTATCTGCTGATTGAGAAAACTCCCTACTTTCAGTATCCCGCCGGGAAGGACTGTGCCTTCGGCAAGGATCTTCTCCTCCATAGCACGCATTTGCAGACCTTTCAATAAAAGTGGCTGATGCTTTTCCGCAGAAGGCCCTGCCGGATGCTCTTAAAAAGAAAAAACCGCCTCTTCCAGATATACCGGTCAAAGGCAGAGCAGGTTCTGATAGTCGCAGCTACAAGGCGCTGCGGTAGAAACATTCGAGCCGTTTATCCGAATTTATATCAAAATCACAATTAACGTATTTACCTACACTAAAATGTTACTTGAATATCGTCTTTCTGTCAATGTGAAAATTGTCTCTTCAGGGCTTAAATCCTCACATGTTCAGAGCGTTTCACAATTGCAGTCATGCAGGGTTTTATGATATCCTATAATAACGCAGATCATGCGTATATTAATGACCCTGTCTCATTCGACAGGGCATATGAAAGGAATGAAAAAAATGTCAGAAAAAAAAGGAACATATTACATCACCACACCGATCTATTACCCCAGTTCGAACCTGCATATAGGTCATACATACTGTACAGTCATGGCCGATGCCATGGCCAGGTTCAAAAGAGCTCAGGGATACGATGTCAGATTCCAGACCGGAACAGATGAGCACGGACAGAAGATCCAGACCATCGCGGAAAAAGAAGGCGTTACACCGCAGGAATACGTGGACAAGATCGTTGCAGACACGAAAGAACTCTGGAAGACCATGGAGATATCATACGATGACTTCATCAGGACCACAGAGCCCCGTCATCAGAAAAGGGTCCAGGAGATCTTCATGCAGATGTATAAGAAAGGCGACATATATAAAGGAAAGTATGAGGGACTGTACTGCACTCCGTGCGAATCCTTCTGGACAGAGAGCCAGCTGGTGGACGGCAAGTGCCCGGACTGCGGACGCCCGGTGGAGAAGGCTGAAGAGGACGCTTACTTCTTCGAGATCTCCAAGTATCAGGACAGGCTCCTTGACCTGTTCAGAAACAACCCGGAATTCCTTCAGCCTGAAAGCAGAAGGAACGAGATGATATCCTTCCTGGAGCAGGGTCTTGAGGACCTTTGCATATCCAGGACCAGCTTCGACTGGGGCATCCCGGTGCCTCTTGATGAGAGCCACGTCATATACGTATGGCTGGATGCACTCACCAACTATATCACTACTCTGGGCTATCCTGACGACACTGAAGAGTACGAAAAGTACTGGCCGGCAGACGTTCATCTGGTAGGCAAGGAGATCGTAAGGTTCCATACCATCATATGGCCGGCTATGCTCATGTCCATAGACCAGCCGCTTCCGAAGAAAGTCCTGGGACACGGATGGCTGCTCCTTGAAGGCGGCAAGATGTCCAAATCCAAGGGCAACGTGGTCGACCCCAGAGTGCTCATCGAAAGATACGGCGTAGACGCGCTGAAATACTTCCTGCTGAGAGAGTATACTTTCGGACAGGACGGGGTATACACCAACGAAGTGATGCTGAAGAGAATGAACTACGATCTGGCAAACGACCTGGGCAACCTGCTTTCGAGGACCGTTTCCATGATAGAAAAATATAACGGCGGGATCGTTCCTGACCCTGTTCCTGCAGAAAAGGAAGAGGACAGGACTCTCGATGAGGACCTTCAGAACACTGCCACAGGCGCCATCGACAAAGTCGAAGAGTTCATGGAGGACTTCAGATTCAACATGGCTCTTGAGTCCATATGGACCGCAGTAAGAAGAGCCAACAAATACATCGATGAGACCATGCCCTGGATCCTTGCAAAGGACGAGAGCAGCAAGCCGAGACTGGACACAGTGCTCCATAACCTGGCAGAGACTCTGCGCATAGTATCAGTTCTCATCAATCCGTTCATGCACACTACATCCGGCAAGATGAGAAAACAGCTGGGTCTCTGGTACGCTGAGCCGGAATGGGATGATGCCAGGACTTTCATGATGATGTCCGGTGAAGAAGTCAAGAAGGGAGATCCGCTCTTCCCGAGACTGGATATCGAAAAGGAACTTGAAGAACTGGATCAGATGTCCGGAAAAGAAAAGAACATACCTCTGGAACTGAAGGACGAGATCGTTTATGACGATTTTGATAAGCTGGATCTGAGAGTCGGCACCATAGTTTCTGCGGAAAAGCATCCGAAAGCAGATAAGCTGCTGGTGTTCCAGGTAAAGATGGATACAGAAACGCGCCAGATAATATCCGGCGTGGCACAGTATTTCAAACCGGAAGACTGCGTAGGAAAGAAAGTCGTGGTAGTCGCCAACCTGGCTCCGAGAAAGCTGAGGGGGCTGGAGTCCAAGGGCATGATCCTCTTCGCTGACGATCAGCTCAACGGGAAAGACTCCCTGGCCTTTGTCACCACGGAGGCAGATGACGGAAATCCGGTAACATAAAAGGAAGAAATATGTTTTTTGATTCACATACACATATAAATCACGACGGATATACAGAGGAAGAACGCGCCGCGGTCATAAAAGCCATCGAAAACTCCCAGGTGGACGCTGTGATGGACGTGGCCGTGGATCTGGCCTCTTCCGTTCTCACCTGTGAACATGTGAAAAAACTCCCCTGGTGCTACGGCGCAGTGGGATATCATCCCCACCAGGCAGAGGAGATGGGTCCGGCGGAGCTTGCCATGATAAAGAGCCTTGCGAAAAAGGATAAGATCATGGCCATCGGCGAGATCGGTCTTGATTTTCACTACGACTATTCTGAGCGGCCTGTCCAGAGGGAAGTGTTCAGACAGCAGATAAGGCTGGCCAACGAACTTAAGATGCCCATCATAATCCATTCCCGTGAAGCAGATCAGGAGACTATGGATATCCTGAAGGAAGAAGGAGCTTTTTCTGAAGAGAGGAAAAGCTGGTTTCCGATGCGAAGAGTCCCTGACGGTCCGGAGTGGGAAAGCGCCAGGAAAGACGCGCGGGTGCTCCTTCACTGTTTTTCCGGCAGCAGAGAAACAGGAAAACAGTATGTGAAACTGGGCGCGACTCTTTCTGTGGCAGGGCCGGTCACATACAAAAACAATAAAAAGACAGTGGGTGTAGTCGAAGAGATACCCATCCAGTTCCTTCTGGTGGAAACAGACGCGCCGTTTCTGACGCCTGAACCGCTGAGAGGAAAAAAGAATATTTCACCGTTTGTTATGCATACAGCAAGAAAGGTTGGAGAGATCAGAGGTCTGTCCCTTGAAGAGACCGCGGAAGAGACGAAGAAAAATGCAATGACTTTTTTCGGAATAGAAAGCCTGTGAAAGATGCAGAGCTCTGATGAATATATATGTTAGAAAAAAAGATCCTGAACACTATCAGGGATAAGAAATTGATAGAGAAGGGAGAGCATATCGTAGTAGGGCTTTCAGGAGGCCCTGATTCGGTATGTCTTTTTGATGTGCTGGAAGAGCTGGCATATAAAGAGGGCTGGCATATCCACGTGGTACACGTAAATCACAAATTCCGTCCCGGAGCGGCTGAAGAAGACCAGGCCTTCGTTGAGAAGATGTGCCGGGACTCAGGCGTCGACTGCAGAGTGTACGAGTACGACTGCAGCGCGATGGCGGAGGAGCAGGGGATTTCATCTGAAGAGGCGGGAAGAGCCGCAAGATATGAGGCTTTCTCCATCAGAGCCAAAGAGCTTGCCCTTGAATATGACGTGTCCATGAAAAACATCAAGATCGCAGTGGCACATAACTATAACGATCAGGCGGAGACCGTGTTCATAAGGATAATCCGGGGCACCGGGACTGACGGCCTGGCCGGCATGGACTATATAAGGGAAAACGGAGACGGCTCATACACCATCCGTCCGCTCCTCGATATAAAAAGAGACGAGATCGAGGCGCACTGCCGTGAAAGGGGCCTTGAGCCCAGGACGGATCAGACTAATCTTGAGACCGTCTACACCAGGAACAAAGTCCGTCTTCAGCTGATGCCGTATATAAAGGAAAACTTCGGCGTAGATGTGACAGACAGCCTGAACAGGATCGCCAGGATCGCCACTGAAGACAGCAGATATCTCAAGTCCGCGGCAGAGGCTGCCATGGAAGACATCACAGTCTCAGAAGAAGAGGACAAAGTCGAACTGGATCTTAAGGCCCTGAGGATGCTGGATCCTGCCATAATGTTCAGAGTCATCATGAAGGCCCTGAAGGATACAGGGCTGGTACAGGACATGACTTCTGCCCACTTCGCGGCGGCAGAAGACCTGATCTTAAGCGGGCAGCCTTCCAAGCATCTTGATCTTCCCGAAGGCTATTTCGTAAAGACCGGATACGACACAGTGGTCATAGGAAAGAGCAGCGGCGAAGACGACATGATGGTGCGTGCGAAGATCCGCAGAGAGGAGATGCTCAAGCGCTTTACCATGAAAGTGTCTGTCGAAGACGTGGAGGCCACAGATACAGCCAAGAGCAGGACCCGGGCAGTCTTTGACTGGGACAGTCTGAACAGACAGTACAGAGGTGAGCTGGAACCGGAAGACATCCAGCTGCGGACCAGAAAAGCGGGAGACTGGCTGTCTCTGGGAGCCGGCAAAGGAAGGAAAAAGCTCAAGGACTATTTCATCGACGCCAAGATCCCGAAGGAAGACAGAGACTGGATACCTGTAGTGGCGGCGGGAAGCGAGATCCTGTGGATCGCCGGTATTTTCTGCAGATACGGAGATGAGACTGCAGGCAGATCAGGTGAAAAAATGAAGAACCGCTACTCAGGCAATCACAAGTTTACAAGGCATACAAAAACAGCCCTTATCATTGAACTTATTGGTGACATATGATAAAATTATTTCTCGAATTTGTGCAGAAACACAAAAAATAAACAAAGGCCACGGAGGACCATAAGTTGAAGAGACGTATAGGAAAAAATATAATCATATATCTTCTCATATTCGCTGTCGTTTTAGGCATAGCCGCATTTTTCAGCAGCGGCGGTTCAGAACCGAAAGAAGTGAAATACTCTAAATTCATTTCCATGCTGGAATCCAAGGATTTCAAATCGGTCATCCTTGATGATGATGAGAATCTCATAGAGGGGACCACGGAAGACGGCGTCAAATATGTGACATATGTAGGCAATGTCCTGACCATGGACCGTATAAACAGCGAATATCTCACACCTCAGATAAAAGAGAACGGACTCAACGTGAAATATGAACCGCCGGAGAAATCTTCGGCCATCCTCAGCATGATACCTACATTCATAATGATAGGTGCGCTGGTGTTCTTCTTCTTCGTGATAATGAACCAGAGCGGCGGAGGCGGAAAGGCCATGTCCTTCGGCAAGAGCCGCGCGAAGATGCAGAAAGGCAACGAAGGAAGGAAAGTCACCTTCAAAGATGTTGCCGGACTGCAGGAAGAAAAAGAAGAGCTTGAAGAGATCGTTGATTTCCTTAAAAGACCAAGAAAATATCATGCTCTCGGAGCCAGGATACCTAAGGGGATCCTCCTGGTAGGCCCTCCGGGAACAGGTAAGACATATATATCCAGAGCGACTGCAGGCGAAGCTGCGGTACCATTCTTTACCATAAGCGGATCTGATTTCGTCGAGATGTTCGTCGGAGTCGGAGCATCCAGAGTCAGAGACCTTTTCGAGCAGGCCAAGAAGAATGCGCCCTGTATCATCTTCATAGACGAGATCGACGCAGTGGGCAGAAAGAGAGGCGCAGGCCTGGGCGGCGGACACGATGAAAGGGAACAGACGCTGAACCAGCTGCTGGTGGAGATGGACGGATTCACTGACAACATGGGGATCATCGTCATGGCTGCCACCAACAGACCTGACATACTTGACCCGGCACTTTTAAGACCCGGAAGATTCGACAGACAGATCGTCATCGGAACGCCGGATGTCAAGGGAAGAGAAGAGATCTTCAAGGTACATTCAAGGAACAAGCCTCTGGATGAAGGCGTCAACCCGAAGGTACTGGCAAGAAGGACTCCGGGATTCACTCCTGCAGACATAGAGAACATGCTCAATGAAGCAGCCCTTCTCACAGCCAGAAGGAACGGGCTCAAGATCAGGATGGACGAGATCGAAGAGGCCATAACCAAGGTCATAGCAGGACCTGAAAAGAAGAGCAGAGTCATCAGCGATGACGAAAAGAAACTGACTGCTTATCACGAGGCGGGACACGCGGTGGTTGCCAGATCTCTGCCTAAGACAGACCCTGTACATCAGATAACCATAATCCCGAGAGGCAGAGCAGGCGGATTCACCATGATACTGCCTAAGGAAGATAAATACTACGGCACTAAAGAGACCATGGAAGAGCAGATCGTGCATCTTCTGGGCGGCCGTGTGGCTGAGATGCTCACACTGGATGACATAAGCACAGGAGCCAGCAACGACATCATGAGGGCTACAGAGATCGCCAAGGATATGGTGACCAAATACGGATTCAGCGAAAAGCTGGGCCCTGTAAATTACAGCGCGTCGGATGAAGTGTTCCTGGGCAAGGATTTCACCAGCAAGCAGAACTATTCAGAAGAGACAGCCAATGAGATCGATGAGGAAGTAAAAGCCATCATCGAGAAATGCTATGAGCGCGCGACCAATATCCTTACAGAACACATGGATAAGCTGAAAGTCGTAGCAGAAGCTCTCCTTGAGATCGAGACTCTGGACGGCGAACAGTTTGAAAAACTCTACAGCGGCGAGATGACTGCTGAAGAACTGGTGAAGGACGTAGAGCAGAGAGACAGCGACATCAGAAAGGCCAACGAAGAAGAGGCCAGAGAAGCTGAAGCGATACAGAAGACCATAGAGGAAGCAGAACGCAGATCCAGAGAACTGGCTGAAAAAGCTGCCAGGATGCATGAAGGAGATGACCTGCCGCCGTTTTACAGAAGAGGCGACAGCAGCATATTCGACGAACAGGAGCTGAAGAAAAAAGCCCGCGACTACAGAGAAGAAGACGATCTTCCTGATGATCCGGATGATGCCGGAAGAGGGGAAGACAGACACGACGATACAGATAACCATTGATGAAAGGCGCGCTCCATGAAAGTCACATTGAAAGAATGTCTTGAGCTGAGTGCTTTCAGCGGATGCCGGGTCCTTGCATGTGAAAAGGGACTGGCAAGAGACGTGAGGAACGTTTCCGTGCTGGAAGCGGTCGGCGCTGAAGACGTGGAATTTTACAAAGGCGAAAAAGGTCAGCTTCTGCTGACAGGATTTTTTGCTGTACGCGAAGATACAGATGCGCAGTGCGAGATAGTCAGGCAGGCTGCCGAAGACGGCCATGCAGGTCTGGCTGTTTTTCATGTGGGAAAGGTAGTGCAGCAGATAGATAAAAAGGTCATCAGGACAGCTGAAGAAAACGGGCTGACCCTGATAGAGGTCCCTTATGAAGAGGACCTTACCTATGCCCAGGCCATAACGCAGATAATGGCGAAGGTGCTTTACAGCGACAATTTCAGCAACAGGCTCATATCCAACACCATCTTCCATCTGCTGAACTTCGAAAAGCACAGCAACTTCCAGTCCGCAGTGAGACAGGCGGCCATAAGCAACGATTTTCAGCTGGTGATACTCAGCGAGGAATTCAATCCCATCCTGTCAGTGGAGACCCGCCATGAAGTCAGCATAGTCGACGCCATCAGGTCCGGCAAGGAACGCCAGGTGGAAAAGCACTCTGAAGAGGTCTACACTATGATCGACGTCAACGGTGTCCTCACTTACTGGGGCCCGGTGATGATAAGCGGCGAGAAGTATTTCATGCTCATAGTGGATAACGAAGATTCATATTCTGCGGCAGACATAACCAAGCTGGCAGAGATAATAGAGCTTGCCATGGGCATGTGGAAATACACGCCGGAGCGGGACGTTAAGACAGAATTCATAAAGGCCCTGATAAGAGGCAACAAATCCCTTGCATACTCCCTTAAAGACGAGGCCGGTGTAGGCAGCGAAGAGATAATCAGCGTGTTCATGGGCAAAAATGTCGCCAAAGGAAGACCGCTGAAGATCATGGACCGTTTCGAGAAGAAAGAGGAACTGCACATAATCAGGATAGATGAAGAAGATGAGACCTACGGACTGATCCTTGATGAAAAGATAGAGACAGGTGAAGGCGATCCGGAGGCAAAGGCGAAATGCATGGCTCTCTTCGATGAGCTGAAAGAGGAAGACGGTGTCAGGATATTCCACGTCACAGATGTGGACGGCATCGAGGGCGCGGGAGACGCCTGCCGGCTCATCACCGAAAGCTGGGCCTTTGTCCAGAACGTGTTCCCGTATAAGAGAGTGTTCACCAAATACGAAATGGCTCTGGTGAGCAACTGCATCAACATACAGCTGCAGGGCGGCCATGTCAAGAGGAACTACATGAAGCTGCTAGAGGTCTTCAGGACTATCGGGGAGAACAAAGGCCGGCAGCTGCAGGAGACACTTGAGACGTTTGTCCTGGACGCAGGCATGAACAGCAGCAGGACCGCGAAGATAATGGACATACATGCCAACACCGTGCAGTACAGACTCAAGAAGATAAATGAACTTCTGGGAGTGGAAGTGACAGGAAACCGCGTGATCCCGGGGCTGACCATAGCGCTGGCGTTGAAACGGCTTGAAAGAGTAGTCAGCTGACGGCAGCAGACGGGCGCGGCCATGTATAAATGAAAGCTGCAGAAAATGCGGCAGTTATCGGTACACATTTTTTATGACAGAGGAAAAGGAGAAAAACCATGCTACTGGCATTCGATGTGGGAAACTCCAACATAGTTTTGGGAGTTTTCAAAGACGGAGAACTTATTCAGAACTGGAGACTTGAAACAGACAACAACAAAAGCGCTGACGAATACGGAATGGTCATAAGCCAGCTTTTTGCCTATGAAGGTCTGGATTTCAGAGAAGTGAAGGACATAATCATATCCACTGTAGTGCCTTCGGTGCTCTACACGCTCCAGCATCTTTCGCTGAAATATTTCAACAAGACAGCTATCGTCATAGAGCCGGGGGTAAAGACCGGGCTCATGATCAAATACGATAATCCCAAGCAGGTGGGTGCTGACAGGATAGTCAACGCAGTTGCGGCCCACGCTAAATACGGCGGGCCTGTCATAGTCATCGACTTCGGTACAGCCACCACTTTCTGCGCTATCTCGGAAAAGGCGGAATACCTGGGAGGAGCCATCGCGCCGGGACTCAAGATCTCGTCAGAGGCTCTCTTCGAGAAGACGGCCAAGCTTCCCAAGGTAGAGCTTGAGGAGCCGGGATGCGTCATCTGCAGGAACACCATCGAAAGCATGCAGGCGGGACTCGTCTACGGCCACATGGGAATGGTGGATTATATAATCAAGAGGATGAAGAAAGAGATAGAAGAGTACTGCCCGGGCAAAGAAGCAAAGGTAGTTGCCACAGGTGGACTTTCAGGAATGATCGACGCAGGTATCGATTCCATAGACTATGTAGACAAGATGCTGACACTTGAAGGTCTGCAGCTGATCTATGAAAAGAACAAGAAATAGTTATCCGGCGGGAGAAGCAGACCCTGCTGTGAGGACAGACAGAAGGCTGAAGGAGCCGGCATGTTACATATTGGCAATGTGAAGATCGATAACCCTTTCCTGCTGGCACCGCTGGCGGGAGTAACAGACGCACCCATGAGGAAACAGTGTAAAGCCCGGGGTGCGGCTTTAGTATACACTGAAATGGTCAGCTGCAAAGGTCTTTATTACGGTGACAGAAAGACGGAGCAGCTGCTGAGTATAAGGGAAGAAGAAAAGCCTGTGGCGTTCCAGATATTCGGC
>CAMCER010000001.1 GCA_945873875.1 uncultured Clostridia bacterium | reverse complement strand
CTGGAATATCAGGAAATGATCGAAAAGGTCCTCAGCGAGCTTTCGGACACTAACATGTACATATTCCGCAAGCGCTTTCTGGAAAACAGATCCCAGATGGAGATAGCAAAGGAACTGGGAGTATCCCAGATGACCATCTCCAGAGCGGAAAGAAATATAAAGGAAAGACTGGCCGCAGAGCTCAGGCAGGCCACATCCTGAAAGGCCGGAAAACAGGCGGCAGCATAAAAACAGCAGAACATCAACACGAAAGGAACAGAAAATGGCAAGAGTTTTTTCAGGCGTACAGCCTACAGGCAACATCCACATAGGAAATTATCTCGGAGCGCTGAGACAGTTCGTCCAGCTTCAGGACGACAACGACTGCATCTACTGCGTCGTGGACATGCACTCCATCACAGTGCCACAGGACCCGAAGGAACTGCGGCAGCATACGCTGGACGTGGCGGCTTTGTATATGGCTATCGGCCTTGATCCTGAAAAAGCCATCCTCTTCGTTCAGTCTGATGTTCCGGGACACGCTGAACTTTCGTGGATCCTTACATGCAGCAGCTACACCGGCGAGCTTTCCAGGATGACTCAGTTCAAGGAAAAGAGCAGGAACAAGGAATCGGCCGGCATGGGACTTTTCTCATATCCTATCCTTATGGCAGCGGACATCCTTCTCTATGATACAGAAATAGTTCCGGTAGGAAACGACCAGAAGCAGCACATCGAGCTTTGCAGAGACATCGCAATGCGTGTCAACAACAGGTTCGAAGGGACTTTCGTGATACCTGAGGGAAAATACATGAAGTCAGCTGCCAGAGTCATGTCACTGGATGATCCCACCAGCAAGATGAGCAAAAGCGCTGAGAACATCCACAGCAGGATATCTCTTCTGGACGAGCCTAACAAAATCAAAAAGTCCATCATGAAAGCCACCACAGATTCGGAAGGCTCCATCAGAGTGGACTGGGACGAGAAGCCGGGAGTCAGCAATCTCATCACTATCTACAGCGCATTTTCCGGCATGGAGATCGCGGACATCGAAAAGAAATACGAAGGCTGCGGCTACGGAGACTTCAAGAAGGATCTGGTGGAAGTGACCACAGAAGCCCTGAAGCCTATACAGGAAAGATACGCAGAGATAAGAAAATCAGATGAACTGAAGAAAGTCCTGAAAGAGGGCGCTGAAAAGGCCAACGCCATTGCGACGCCTGTCCTCAGAAGGGTCAAGAAAAAGTTCGGTCTGGGCGTAAAGAAATAGACGAAAGAGCGAAAGGAAAGATATTAAGAAGACGCTGGCCTGACCGGAAGGAAGTGGCCGGCGTCTGATTTTTGAGATGATAGAAGAAAAACAGGGCAGCAGAAAAATAATAATAGGATGCATTTGTGCCGTAGCCGCCGAAGTGCTCTACGGCATGAGCTTTATATTCACGAGACAGGCGGTGCTCGTAGCCGGGACCTTCCCCCTTCTGGGCTGGAGGTTCCTTTTCGGTTTTCTTTTCATGAGCATTTTCGTGGCACTGAAGGTCGTGAAAGTGGAGCTTAAGGGAAAAGATAAAAAGCCGCTTTTAAGGCTGGCTCTGTTTTTCCCCGTCATATATTTCATTTGTGAGACGATAGGCATAAAAAACACTACGGCTTCAGAAAGCGGAGTCATAGCCTCCATAATACCGGTGGTGTCCCTGGTCTTTTCTGCAGTGATGCTTCATAAGAAGCCGCTGAAGAGGCAGGTCTTCGGGATACTGATCACCTTCGTGGGAGTCGCGGTGACCGTAATGGCAGCCGGCGCCTCCGCCAGTTTTTCAGTCAAAGGCTACATCTTCCTGATGATAGCAGTGCTTTCGTTTTCGACTTACAGCGTATTCGTTGAAAAGGCAGAAGAATACTCCGGAGGAGAGAAGACCTTCGTCATGCTGGCTGCGGGAGGGATCGTGTTCTCAGCCATCGCTGTGATCCAGTGTGCCTCATCCGGCCAGCTTCTCTGGCTCATCAGCCTGCCGCTGAAAGAACCGGCAGTTCTTGCGGTGGTCCTTTATCAGGGCATCGGCAGTTCAGTCATGGCCTTTTTCCTGACCAACATAGCCATCGCCAACATAGGCGTAAACAGAAACGCATCTTTCATAGGAATATCCACAGTGGTCTCGGTTTTGTCCGGGGCGCTGATCCTGGGCGAGCCTTTCACAATTTACCAGACCATCGGCGCCGCGGTGATCATGGCAGGCGTTTATGTGGCGAATCTGAAACTGAGCAGGAGCGGGAGCTGAGAAGATGAAGAATCAAAGCAGCCAGGCGGTTATCATTGCATCGACCATGCGTATATCGAGACCGCCGTCTGCATTATCGTATGTCATGATCAGATTCTTCCAGGGAACGATTCCGTTAAAATATGCGTGCAATCAATACCTGGGGAATGGAAAAAGAGCGCACGCATTAAAGAACATGTTAGTGAAGCCGGCGCGGAGCCGGCAGGGATATAGAATAATTGATTCGACAACAATAATTACTGGCCGGGGAGAGTTCTTGCCCCGGTTTTTCTCTGTCTTTCTTCTTCCTGAAGTCTGAGAAGTGAATCTCTGATAGTGGATTCCACCTGATGGACCAGGGCAGTCTCATCGTGTTTGCCCAGATCTTTGGTCTCCACCTGCGGATGGATGACGATATCAACGCGGGTGCCCCTGAAAACTCCAGTCTCTTCAAAGGCCCGGTAAGAACCGTGAACGGTCACAGGCACGATAGGGACTTTCGGTTTTGTCGCCAGTTTGAAGGCGCCTTTTTTGAATTCGCCCATTTCGGGGCCTTTGCTCCTGGTCCCTTCAGGGAAGATCAGAAGGGAGAAGCCGTCTTTGATATATCTGATCCCTTCAAGGATGGCTTTCACTGCCTCCTTGGCCTCGTCTCTGTGCATCGAGACGCTGCGGATGCGGAGGATCCACTTTCCGAAAAGAGGGATCTTGATCAGGTCATCTTTAGCAACGAATCCGAACTGGATCGTATCCAGGGCCGCCATCAGCATGATGATATCCGCGTACCCCTGATGATTGGAGACGAAGACTACAGGGCCTTCCTTGGGCAGGTTCTCTTTTCCCTCGACATGAAGGTCCATGCCGAAGGATCTTATGAGAGCGTCGCTCCATTTGTCGCAGGCCTGCCTGATATACCTGCGTTCATCTTCATATTCCCCGGCAGCATTGGCGCTGTCGATCTGTTTCTTCAGCTTTCCAAGCTGGGGGAGAGAGCCGTAGAGTTTGAAAAGTGCCGGTATGTTTCTGAAAATGACCATAGGGCCTCCTGTTGTCTGATGTTCCTGATGTTAACGATGCTGCTGATGTGATGATTATACCATGCAAAGCGGTCGAATGCCACAAAGCGGTTCAGACGGGTCTGCGGCATTGCATGGAACAAAAGAAGAAGATATAATCTATACGGCAGCGGGCAGGTTGTCCGCGGAGCTATATCTCCCGCGTGCTCTGACCGGGGGCGGAACGGGACAGCATATAAAGAACTGACAGGAAAGAAGAACATAAAGCATGAAAAAGAAGATACTGATCATAGTAATAGCACTGGCTGTCTTTGGCATTTTACTGGGGATCGTTGTAAGCGGAAAAGCCGGAGGATTTGACGACAGCATAAGGTACGCCTTTTATTCCATAAGATGTAAAGGGCTCACGGTCCTGGCGGAGATATTCTCAGCTATAGGAAGCTGGTGGGGGATGACCATCATCTGTCTGGTCCTCCTGATCCTGCCGGCGACGCGGATAACAGCCGGAGTCCCGGCTGTGATCATTGCTCTGGCGACGCAGGTCTTCGAGAAGATAATAAAGCAGATAGTAGGAAGAGAGCGGCCGCCTTTGTCAGACCGCATCATGGAGGCGACAGGCTATTCTTTTCCCAGCGGGCACTCCACGACTTCCATGGCCGTTTTTCTGGTTCTCATCTACGTGGTCAGGACCCAGATAAAAGACCAGAGGCTGAAAAACATACTGACCATTCTGCTTACGGTCCCAATGATCTTCGTCGGGCTCAGCAGGATATACGCAGGGGTCCATTATCCGACAGATGTTTTCGCGGGCTGGGCTCTTGGCATAGCCATAACTACTGTATGCATCATGCTTTTCGAAGAGAAGAATGCGAAAAAAGAATTGAAGACAAAGGGCGGAAAAAGCCTGTGATCTCAACGTTTTAAGAGGTCAGAGGGAAGCCCTGCAGAAAAAAAATAAATTCCTACCAAAAAAGTAGGAAAAAAGACTTGACAATACCCTATCATTTTGATAGGGTTTTATTGTCGAAAAAACCGGGGCCGGAAAAAACAGCCGGCTGAAGACCCGGGAAGAAAAATCGAAAGGAGGCAGAAAATGAAAATATCTACAAAGGGCAGATACGCACTGAGACTTATGATCTGCCTCGGGACTCATGAAGAAGAAGGGAGCCTTTCCCTGAAGAGGATCTCAGCAGAAGAGGGGATAACAGTCAAGTACCTTGAACAGATCACCGGCAAGCTGACGAAAGCCGGGCTCATCGAAAGCGTACGGGGCCCCCATGGCGGATACAGACTGACGAAAGATATGGAAGACTACAGTGTCCGCGAGATCCTGGAAGCCTCAGAAGGGCTGATGGTTCCTGTGTCCTGTCTTGAACCCAGCGCAGAAATGTGCCCCCGGCGGGGCAAATGCAGTACTATCAAGTTCTGGGAAGGGATGTATAAAGCCATCTCAGAATATACCGGCAGCGTTAGTCTTAAAGATCTGGTGACGGATCATGAAGAATGCCTGGCAGCTGTCGACGGATTCTAAACAGGCAGAAGGAAATATGTTCAGGGACCCGGAAGACCGGGAGAAAGGAAGATCCGGCTGGCAAAAGGAGCCGGACAGAGAGAGATAAAATGAGTAAAGATTGGAAATTTGAAACGAGACAGCTGCACATCGGACAGGAAGAACCGGATGCAGTCAGCGACTCCAGGGCGGTGCCCATATACGCGACTACTTCATACGTTTTTCATAACGCGCAGCACGCGGCAGACAGATTCGGCCTGGCAGACCCGGGCAACATCTACGGTCGTCTGACCAACACCACGCAGGATATATTCGAGCAGAGGATAGCATCACTTGAGGGCGGCGTCGCAGCTCTGGCCACAGCGTCAGGCGCGGCAGCCATAACCTACACTATCCAGGCTCTCGCAAAGGAAGGAGAGAACATCGTAGCCGCCAAGACCTTTTACGGCGGAACGTACAACCTCCTTGAGCACACGCTTCCTCTTTACGGGATCACCACCACATGGGTAGACCCTTATGATCAGGAAGAGATCGAAGCAGCCATAGATGAGAACACCAAGGCACTTTTCATAGAGACCTTAGGTAATCCTAACGGCAATGTCATAGACATAGAAAACTTCGCGAAGATCGCTCACGCACACGGCATACCTCTTGCTGTTGACAACACATTCGCCACACCTTATCTGGTAAGACCTCTGGAATACGGGGCAGACATCGTCGTTCACAGCGCGACCAAATTCATCGGCGGGCACGGAACGGCCATCGGCGGAGTCATCGTAGACGGCGGGACATTTGACTGGAAAGCATCCGGCAGATACCCGTGGCTTGCAGACGCCAACCCGTCATATCACGGAGTCAGCTTTGTGGACGCAGTCGGTCCGGCAGCTTTCGTCACATATATCAGAGCGATACTCCTGAGAGATACAGGCGCGACACTTTCACCGTTCCACGCATTCATATTCCTGCAGGGGCTGGAGACTTTGTCCCTCAGAGTGGAAAGACATGTGGAAAACGCCCTGAAAGTCATCGATTATCTTAAGACAGAACCGAAGGTAACGGCCATACATCATCCGTCCATCGCCAGCGAACCGGGATCGGAATTATACGGCAAGTATTTTCCGAACGGCGGCGGCAGCATATTCACCTTCGACATCGAAGGGGGACAGGAAGAGGCTAAAGCATTCATCGATAAACTTGAGCTGTTCTCGCTTCTTGCAAACGTAGCGGATGCCAAGTCTCTGGTCATCCATCCTGCGAGCACCACGCACTCCCAGCTCACAGAAGAAGAACTTCTGGACCAGGGAATAAGGCCTTCGACTATAAGGCTGTCCATAGGACTGGAAAACAGCGAAGATATAATCGCGGATCTGAAAAAAGGCTTTGCAGAATAAACACAGCAGCCGCAGAAAACCGCAGACATCAGAACACATAAACAAAGGAAAGAGTATAATAAAAAAAAGGACCAATGTCCGAAGGAGGATAAAAATGACTATTTATAACGGATTAACAGAACTTATCGGAAACACACCGCTTCTGAAACTCAACAAATACGGAAAAGATCAGGACCTGAAAGGAAACATCATCGTAAAGCTGGAATACTATAATCCGGCAGGAAGCGTAAAAGACAGAATAGGAAAAGAAATGATCGAAGAGGCAGAAAAGGCCGGAAGATTAAAACCCGGCGCTACCATCATCGAGCCTACCAGCGGAAACACAGGAATAGGTCTTGCGGCAGTAGCTGCAAGCAAGGGGTATAAAGCTATATTCACCATGCCGGATACCATGAGCATCGAAAGAAGAAAGCTCCTGGCAGCATACGGTGCAGAGATCGTTCTCACACCGGGAGCAGACGGCATGAAAGGCGCTATCGCCAAAGCCGAAGAGCTCAACAAAGAGATCGAAGGCAGCATCATCCCGGGACAGTTCGTGAACCCAGATAACCCCAAGGCTCATTACGAGCATACCGGTCCGGAGATCTGGAAAGATACAGAGGGAAAGGTCGACGCATTTGTCTCTGCAGTAGGAACAGGCGGAACTCTTACAGGTACAGGAAAATACCTGAAGGAACAGAACCCGGATATCAAGGTAGTGGCAGTAGAGCCAAAGGATTCACCGGTTCTCTCAGGCGGACAGCCGGGACCCCATAAGATCCAGGGCATCGGTGCAGGATTCGTTCCTGACATCCTTGACACAGACCTTTACGATGAGATCATTACTGTGGCAAACGAAGACGCGTTCTCAACTTCCAGGAATTTCGCAAGAGCAGAAGGCGTGCTCATCGGAATCTCCTCAGGTTCAGCCCTCTGGGCAGCAGTCCAGCTGGCTAAAAGAGACGAGTTCGCAGGAAAAAACATCGTCGCTATCCTGGCAGACAACGGCGAAAGATATCTGTCCACTGCACTTTACGACGGAGAATAATAAAGCATCCGGAAATGTACCTCCATCATTAATGAGAGTAATAAAAAAGGCTGCCGCACTTATCAGTGCGGCAGTCTTTTATTCTCTGGTTCGTGCCAGCCAGATTTCTGACGGCGTTATTCAGCGATAGCTTTCAGCATATCATCAAGCCATGGTCCTTCGAACAGTTCCATCATGCCGGCGTCGCAGCCTGCTGCGATCTTGGCATTGAATGGGATCTGCGCCGTGTTGGGGATGTCGTACTGCTGAGCCAGTTCCTTTACCTTGCTCTTTCCGAAGACTTCGATCTTATGCCCGCACTCGTCGCACTCAACATAGCTCATGTTCTCAACGATGCCCAGGATAGGGATATTCATGTGCTTTGCCATGGTGACTGCTTTTCCTACTATCATTGAAACCAGTTCCTGCGGGGAAGTGGTAACGATGATGCCGTCCAGAGGTATGGACTGGAATACTGAAAGCGGCACATCGCCTGTTCCCGGAGGACAGTCGATGAACATGATATCTATATCTCCCCAGACTACATCTGTCCAGAACTGCTCAACAGTCTGGGCGATGATAGGTCCTCTGTAGATGACCGGTGTAGTTTCTTCCTCCAGGAAGAGGTTGATGGACATTACCTCGATGCCGGTGGATGATGTTGCCGGATAGAGGTCCTTGGTCGATGCGTCTGCCGGAGTCTTCACCTTGATCATCTTCGGGATGGAAGGTCCGGTGATGTCAGCATCCAGGATAGCTGTCCTGTAGCCTGCGCGCTGTGCCAGCACTGCGAGCATGGCAGTAACTGAGGATTTACCTACTCCGCCTTTGCCGCTCACTACGCCGATGACTTTCTTGATGTCGCTCAGTTCGTGTGAAGGTTTGATAAAACTTGTCTGTTCTTCTGTTCTGTCATCGCATGCAGATGCGCATGATGAACAGTCATGATCACAACTTGTACTCATTTCTTGCTTTTCCTTTCCTTTATGTATTATTAAAATTCATAGAAGCCTTTGTATTTTCCGCCCGGCTCAGGCGGAACTGAAATCGCAGCGCCTACTGCTCTGCCTTGGTGTGGCAGTCGGAGCATGCCGTGCATCCGGCGCCGTCACAAACGTTATATTCACCGCCGTCTACGTGAAGATCCGCTCCCTCGACCAGACACCTGGCCAGTTTTTTCCTTGCGCTGTTATAAATGGCCTGGGCTGTGGTGCGGGCGATATCCATGCGCTTTGAACACTCTTCCTGATTCAGTCCCAGAAGATCGATGAGTCTGATGGCCTCGAACTCGTCGACAGTCATGGTGATCACATCAGATGCGTCGTGTTCATCCAGCGGTCCGAAGCTGGTGTTTACCGGCATTGAACAAATACGTCTGCTTTTCTGTGGTCTGGACAATTAAGACACCTTCTTTCTGTCCATATTCTGCGGATCTCTGCCCGATAAAAAACCGCAACCTAAATTATACTCTGATTACGGCATATGTCAATAACACAGCTCAGAACTTCAGTTTCTTCCGCAGCATGTGCAGGAAGATAAAACAAAGGATGATCTGATATACAGTCGAGCAGGGGATGCTCAGTCCGATATGGAAAAGACTCACCGGCTCCCATCTGCTCATGAACACGGCTACAGGCACTCTGATCAGGAATGCTGCCGAGATGCCCTGGACCATGACGAACCTGGTGGCGCCCATGCCGTTATAATAACCGATGAAACAGAACCGGAAGCAGGTAAGCAGGCAGTCGATGCCGTAGGCTTTAAGATAATCCGCTCCCAGCATGACTACAGCGGAGTCTTTCGAGAAGATCCCTGCCAGAAGGTCTCCGTGGAAAAAGGCGAAAAAGAACATGACCACGCCGATGAGAGACGACGTAATAATGGCATATCTCAAAGTCGTGAGGGCCCGGTCGTATTTGCCTGCGCCTTTGTTCTGGGCGACAAAAGCAGACATGGCGTTCATGAATGCGGATGGTATCAGCATGATGAAAGAGCACACTTTTTCAGCTACACCTATGCCGGCAGAATATTCCAGCCCGAGGCTGTTGACCACGGCCATAATGATCAGAAAAGAGATGCCCACCATAAGGTCCTGAAGTGCGATAGGCGTTCCCAGGGTAAGCACGTTCCTGATGACTTCTCCGTCTTTCCTTATATCTTTTCTTCTGAAGGAGAAGGGAAGCCCCTGCTTTTTTATGATGATCAGTGAAAGTATCACACTGATGAACTGGGCAAGGACAGTCGCCAGGGCTGTGCCTCTGGCCCCCATGTGAAAGACCGCGATGAAGAGAAGGTCTCCGCCGATGTTGGCCGCGCAGGCTATGATCACAGTGATGAGAGGCGTCCTTGCGTCGCCGATCCCTCTGAATATGGCGGCAAGCAGGTTATATGCGACGATCACCACAGACCCTGCGCCGCAGAAGAATATGTAGTCCTTCGTCTGGGTGAAAGCTTCCGGCGGAGCCTGCATGATGGCAGACAGCTTTTCAGAGGACAGAGTCAGAACAACGGTGAAGGCGATGCCGATAAAGAAGAAAAGCCAGATAGAGCCGCCGATGATCCTGCCGCCCATATCTTTTCTGCCTTCTCCCAGCTTCTGTCCCATGAAGACAGTAACGCCCATGGAAAGGCTGACGATGATGCCGGTGATAGTGAACATGAGCTGGGAGCCTGTGGAGACTGCCGAAACGTCGGCAGATTCTGCGAACCAGCCTACTACGAAAAGGTCCACCGCACCGTACAGCGCCTGCAGAAACATGGCAAAAAGCACCGGCAGCGCGAAGCGGAAAAGTGGTCCCAGTATTTTTCCCTGTGTGAAATCAGCAGCTTTCGACATTTTCCTGTTATCCTTCAGTCCTTCAAAAAAAGCCGGACAGATGCAGGCGTTCCAGCCAGCCATCTTATCCAGCTTACTATTTCCAGTGAATAGCTCACCCTCCGATGAACACCGAGATTATATCACACGGCAAAGCCCCGTGTAAAGCAGCGCTGAGATACGAAAGTCGCGGTGTCCCCGGCTCAGCATCCTGCAGAGGCAGAGAAAAAGCCTGTTTTGATTATGGACACAGGCCGAAAAAAGGGTACAATGTTTTTACAGGCTGCATGCGGCGAGGCAGTGATGGAGGCTGCGGCTGTAATAACAGAAGGCACACTGCTGCCAGCGGGATAAGAGGAGAAGACAGAAGAATGGAAATAAAACTGGAGCATTTCAAACTGGATAACGGGGCATACGGCGGGAGCCAGAAATGGTTCAGGACCGCATGGATGAGGCTGGGCGGCTGCGCGGCTCAGACCGCATGCGATGTCAGCGTGTTCTTCGCAAGGCACTGCGGGATGGAATACCTTTATCCTTTTGATGCGCAGGATGTGAAGAAGAAAGAATACGTGACTTTTTCGAATATAATGAGGCCGTACCTGAAACCTCGGATGCACGGCATCAACACCCTTGATCTTTTTATGGACGGGTTCAGAGAATATATCAGAGACAGAGAAGAAACTGCACAGGCCGACATTTCGTATAAAGAAGAAACTGCACAGGCGGAGGCCCCGGATAAAGAAGCGGAGTCCGGCAGACACCTGACGATGCGGGGCTTTGACGGGATGCGTCCCTTTGAAGAAGCGGAGCAGGCGATCATAGAGCAGCTGGAAAAAGGTTTTCCTGCTGCCTGTCTCATACTCTATCACGAAGACCCGGAAATGAAGCCCTACGTATGGCACTGGTTCCTGCTCAACGGATACAGGCGCGAAGGAGAGGCTCCGGCCCAGGTCCGCGCTGTAACCTACGGAGCGGCCCGCTGGATCAGTCTGCAGCAGCTGTGGGAGACCGGAAAAGAGCCTAAAGGCGGGCTTGTTCTGTTCGATCTTCTGTGAGTCTGCGTTCACCGGCCGGAGAAAAAGCGAGGCGGCCCGGAGCAGATCCGGAGGTATTTGTGAAAAAAATAAAAAAATCAATTTCTTTAATATTTCTTTAATATGCAGAGGTTATCATTCAGATAACAAAAGGGGAAAAGCGGAAAGCGCGAGGAAAGCGCGGAAGATGAAATTCCCGAAAGCGGCATGAAAATGCCGGGAAAAGATAACGGCAAATACCTGGTAATAATGAAAGGGACAAAGGTGAAATCATGAATACTACTGTAAGAAGGATCTCCGTTTTCTCACTGGCAGTGATAGTGATACTGGCAATGAGCGTAACAGCATTCGCAGGATCCATCACGAAGCAGCAGGCAGTGAACAAGGCTCTGAAAGATGCGGGCACGACAAAGGCTAACGTATATGCCCTGGAAGCTGAAAAGGACGACGGAAAATACGAGATCGAGTTCAAAAAGAAAAAGAACAAGGCAGAATATGATTATACGATCAGCAAAAGCGGCACCATGCTCGAAAAATCTGTAGACTATGTCTACAAGCACAACTACTCAAAGGAAAAGATCGGAAAACTGGCTGCTCAGAAGAAAGTTGCGAAATTCTCAGGGATCAAGTTTTCTGTTATCAAGAACGGCACATGCAGATTCGTAAAAGATGACGGTGAAGGAAAGTATATCGTCAAATTCAGAAAAGGTCACTACAGATATGACTACGACGTGCTCGCTCCTAATGGAAAGATCATGGAATACGAGAGGGATTATGTAAAATAGCCTCAGGCAAAACATAACAGTTAAGGAAAACCCCGCACATGATGTGTGCGGGGCTTTTGTTTGAAATCGCTTCGGACTAACGCTTTGGTAGGTTGAAACCGTTGAAAATACTGGATTCCTGATTACAGTGTTGCAAGTAAGTTGCAAGTGGAAAACCTTTTAGGCTGTCTCCCAGTGTCTTTAAGACTTCCTTTTGGTAATGATTCACACTCTTGCTCCCATCCAGAAATCATAAATGCGAAGCTCGCATTTTCAAGAAAGGTCGGTGGCTTTATGGCTATGATTTTTCTGATTTAACCAGTGCCAGAAATTTTTGTGCGCTTTTAGTACGCTTGTGTGGGCCTATTATCAGTAGGGAACGACATGGAAAAACATTGTTTTGTTCGCCTTTTACGGACATTGTGCTAGAACAAATCGTCTGCAAATATTCTTCTTCCTCTTTTGAGGGCAAATCCATTGATTAAGGCACAGGACAGTTTACCATTCCAAATCTGCCCACAACTTTACATATAAAGGTTCCTGCAAACTTCTTCCACTTCTTCTCTTTTTATCATTTCTTGAAGCAGTTCAACCTTTGATTTAATTAATGCTTTATGTTTCAAGAATTCAACTCCTGGGATAAGAGGGTATAGAGACTGTAAATAATCAATTTGCTTTTGATAGGCAGGCACAAGGCTGCCACTACCGCTCCAATGATTCGGAACCAAGGAAATCTTAGAGAACATCTCATAATCTTGATTATGTTCCAAGAATACTTTTGTCGAAAATCTACGAACATCCTCACCTAGTTCACAAACGAATTCAAAAACTAAAACAATATTATCCGATGTTACATTGTCAATAATTATGTGTTCCAACCAATCTCTTTGATGCTGATCAATAACCTTGTCAGTCTCAACATTTGTCAAAACATCTGTAAAAGCATGCCCTATTCTCCATGCATATATATCTTCTTCAGGAAAATGATAGAAAATATAGTCAAAGTATTTTTCGTAGGATTCTGTTTTCCATAACGCACTGTTTCTGTGGCAACCAAAGTCTTTATGCTTTGCTGTGTTTTCCCAAAATGCTTCTGAATATTTCCGAATCCAGCTTTCATCCAACTTCAAAAACTCAACCAAAAAAGCACCTTTTAAATCATCAATGTTGCCCTCCCTTAACATAAAGAAATAGATTTCTTGTAGTAATTCCAAATCACTTTGAAAAAGCCAAATCAATTCTTCAGGGGAATATATACCATCATGGAACAATAGTTCAAAGTATATTCTAACAATAAATGGACTGTAATGATGTTTTTCATAGATTATGGCAGACGCTATAGGATAAATATTTGTTTCTATACTTAAAAACTTGTCCAAGAATCTCATTCTACGATATGTGGATGAAATTATGTTTTTATCAGAATCGCTGTGCAAGAAATCTAATAATTCTTGCAACATCTCACAATCAACTTGCTCCTCTTGCAATGTTTCAAAAAAACTAAACAACCATTCGTTTTTTTGCGGAAAATCCGATTGTTTTATAAACGCAAGAAGTTTCTTCGAATCCTCACTTCTATTAAGTGATTCAATTACAATCCCAGGACGAATAGAAAGATTTTTTCCATGTTGAACAAATTCATGCAAAAATGCTTTCATTTCATCATTTCCAAATTGTTGGAGAATAAGTTCAAATCCGCTGTTTATACTGTATGAATCTCGGCTCACAGACATATCAGACATAATGTTAGACATACTATTAACCAAGATCGGAATATCTGCTTTTGAAATACTCTTACCATATTCTATTATCGAAGACTCCCTTTTACTCTCATACTCTTCATATTCTAAATCTGATGAGACAAAATCATTTTCCACAAGTTTGTATAAATACCATTCCGTTCCGGATAGTATCTCAGTCCAATCATCATCGAATTCCACATTCATACGTTCGCAGTTGCATAATAGCCTTTGTACAGTTTTTAAATAACAAATCCTGCCACATTTCAATGCGACTAACAACTGATCTACATACTTGATATCGTTCGTAACGATATCACAATCCAAATCTCCGCGGAGGTGTCTTGCATAGGCTTCAAGATACAGCAGCACTTTTGCTTTCCACTCATCTGTAGCCGCAAGAGAAATTAAGATGTGCCAACAAACCTTTCGATATTCAGAGAGCCCTTCAGATTGCTTAATCTCCATATTATAGAAAACAAATTGATTTCCCCTTCCCACTTCAGTAGGGTGAAATGAAAAGCCTAAAGAATACTTTGCCCAATTAAAGCCAATTGCCATTGCAATGGCATTACCTTTCAGAATCTCTTGATACAGGATATCCGAAATTTTCTTTTGGCCATAATACTTATATCTATAAGCATGCACATCCATTCCATATGAATTTTCCAACCACTTGTATCCCGAAATAAGCGTATCCGCTGTTTTGGAAGAGTATTCTAATAACAGTTCTATCACATATTCATAATATTCACTGTATTGATATCCTACCAAATAGGACAGAACTGAATCATGATAGCAAAATACATTCTTTGAAAAGTCAATCTTTTCAATAGAGAATTCTTCAGGAATAATAGCATCGATTTTTTGTTTTGCGATAAGGAAAGCCTCTTCAGGCCTAAATACATGAAAATCTTTAACAAAATCTTCAAATACATTATCTCTATTGCTTTGCAAGTTATCCCAAACCTTAAGAATCTCTTGTTCACAATAAGCCTTGGTATCATCAGATTCGAATATATTAAGGATAGTATTTATAGTTCTAATGACACCATTTCGAAAATGCTTATATCCTGTTTCCAAAACATTTGAGAATGGTAAAATCTTTTTCTCAAAAAAGACATAGTATAGCATGTAATTTGCTAAACATTGATCAGAAAAAGTTGCAACTTGATCCAACTGTATTTCAACAACCTCTAGGCTAGCTAACTGTCGAATTTTACTTTTGAATTTCTCGACGGTTATACCATAATCATCTAGAAGCTCATTAAGAACTGACATATTACCTAATACAACTGCATTCACTACAGATAAAACACCCGCTGTAAAACACAGTTCATTATCATCCCCTATTGCACCATTTACATACTTTGCGTAGTAAGCATCGTAAAGCTGTGATACATCTTTTATCGCAGACAAATTTTGTCTTTCAACAGCCAATCTTCCTGCCATATATCCAATTCTAGGATTCCCCTCTGCAATTCGTACAATTTGTTTTGCATAATCCTCATTGCGAATTCCCAAGTTATCACATAAGAATCCCTTAATCTCGTCATCTGAAAATGACGGAATTTCAATCATTTTAGGGATAGCATATTCCTTAACTGCAGAGACAACTTTTGCTTTGGCATAGTCTCTTACAGTAACAATAACTTTTACAATGTACCCCAGATTCTCTTTAGTTGTATATTCCAATATGTGACTTAATTCCGACAGTTCATTTGCATCATCGATGAAAAAGAGATACTTCCCGGGGGCTTCAGTTGCAGCAACCAAATCGTAGTACAAACCCAAATTATTATTCTTTACACACAGTAATTTATATCCGCTTTTAGTTGCAACTTCCTCAGCAACTTCCAACGCAAGTCTCGTTTTTCCAACTCCAGCTTTTCCGGAAATAATCACTATCGGATTATCTTCAATAGCATTTTCAATTTCTCCTTTTTCCTTTTCTCTAAATTGAAAAGTTGTATTCAAAGGAGCAGCCATGCCGTTTGCATCGTACATGGAAACAAAATCTTCGAGAGATAGAATTTGGTTCGTATCGATGCTCAGCCCCAAATAATCTTTCGCCATTGAGCGATAACGGTTATGTACTTGGTTAGCAAGTTCATCAATCCCCCAGATAGTTAATACAACACCTTTCGATTCACAGTAATCATGGAGTTTTTTATCATCGCCAGCGCTTAAATTAGAAGATGTATGACAACAAATGATGTCTTCAATTTCATTAACGTCTAAACCCGTTTTAGATGAATCTAAGCATTTATCGATATCCTCTTTAAGTTTTGAATAAATGCTTGCTTGTTGGATGGTATATGCAACAAATAAATACTTGCCATTTTCTTTTCGAAAATATGTATCTGGATTTCCTATAGTAGTATTTCCAGTACCTGCTTTCATTCCATAGCCATGTAATAAACCATAGCTCTGTTTAGAAATAAGCGTATCACAAAATTCTTGAAATTGAGCCGGAGCCAATTCCAATATTCTTCTTTTAATATCTGTTATACTTGCCATACTCCTACCCACCATTCCTTTTTATAGTCTTTACCTCGCCTCTTTATGCCCACTCAACCAATCAAACTGTATTATCCCGTCCAAGTCGTTGAAAACACAGTGTTTTCAGTCTTGATTTTCCTGGATATCTGCATAATCTTTTGAGTTTGAGGTGAACTTGGTCCCATTTGTGGTCCCACGGATTCAACACAAAAAACACAATCTAAATATTACTTAAATATTTTTCCTCACGTTTCCTAAATGCTTGTTCTCCGCCTTCCATTATTTCACAAATTCCTTCTCTAATAAGTTTTTCTTCAATACAACCGGCTTTTTTCTCTTTTCTAAAAGCCACTTTTCCCTTTTCATTGCGATCCAAAATAATAATCCCCTCAGCATCACCCAATACTGGAATATTTGGATTATGTGTTACCACAATAATTTGCCGCTTAGTTTTCATCCTTCTAATTGATTTTACAATCAAGGAATAGATTAAACTATTATCTAAATCATCTTCTGGCTGATCAATAATTAATGGATTATCGCCACTGTTTAGAATAAAAGCAAGAATTGCTGCACACTTCTGTCCAGGGGATCCATCATTTATGTCAATTTCTCCTGATTCTTCAACTATTTTTATGTTTAATTTATCTTCTGGAATTAATTTAACTAAAGAGTTTAATGTATCGTGATTTTTTTTATCTATCCAAATGTTTGCAAACCGAGAATCATAGCCTTTCATTCCTACACGTTCAATATTTCCTGTTTCGTCAATCAACAAGAACTTAATGAACTTTTTATATTGTAAAAAGTTATCATCCTCCGATAACACTAATTCACTCAGTTTCTTGAAATCCTCTTCGAAAGTTCCCTCTTTACCACATTCTTTTTGCAAATTAGCTTTCCAACGAGAATGATGACCTAATGGTATCAATTCAAGTTTAATACTATCAAGCTTTAAGCCATCTATTATTTCTTTTCTCTTCGATGATAAATCTAATCTTCTTTCAATAAACGAGTCGATGGATTCATCAATTTTCTTTACTAACTCTGCTTGTTGATTTTGTAATTTGCTTAATTCATCAAATCTATTCTTATTTTGCTGTAACTGATTTTGAATTAAGTCGATATCTTCTCCCCCTGTATTATGAACTTCACCTAAGGCCTCAAGATACACACTGTGTTTTTCTTCCAGTTCGCCATAAATGTCTGAGGACGAAAAAACACCTTGAATCTTTTCTACATCATCACTCTTCTTATTCAAGTATTCTATTACTTCTTCATTAATTGTCTTTAAGGAATCTAGAAGTTTTATGCCTTCTTTGTTATAATTTGCATATTCTAGAATTTCTGACAATTTATCATCTATTCCACTTATCAAAGATTCATATTTTTCAGCAGAATTTAAGAGAGTGCTTTTTTCTGCTAGCAACATTTTTTCAATTGCTTTTATTTGGGAATCAACCTGTTCGTATTCAAGACGTGCTTTTTCTATTCCGCTTGCCTGAAATTTCTTCAAAATCGACTCGCCTTTTTCTATTTCAGCCTTAATACCCGGCAATTCTTTTGTCTTTTTTTGATTGTTTTTATATTTGGTTGATAATTCAAGTAAATCTGACAAAGCTGTATCTATACTATCCTCACAATCATACAGTTCAGTCTTGACTTTTTCATCAATCATTTTGATTAATGGACTTGTACCTTGAGTATTAATATCGTTATCTTCTTCTACCAAATTGTAGATTTCCTTTTGTCCATAAAAATCCACCTTGAATTCTGGTGGATTTTCAACGAAGCCTGAATCATCATATACATTAGCAATAGTACTCCGCTTTTCCCTTTTTACATCAATCCTGTACTCTTTATTTGAACCAAAATTAAAAAATGTCGATATTGAACCATCTTTATCTAAAGTTTTATCTAAAAGAGTACATTTTGACAAATCATTCTCATTATTCACACCGTAATTTAAGACGTTCATTATAGTTGATTTGCCGGTGCCTCTTCCGCCTACAATGCAATTTAAATGTGGAGAAAGCCTCATATCAAAATCTGTCATATGTTTAATTCCAGCAAACTTTACCCCACTTATATAATTGAACGATACTTCATTAGGATTAAAATCTTTTCCTATCGATTGCAACTTTACCCAATCAATACATCTATTCTCTGGGTCAATAAACACCTGTTTAAGTCCATCAAAGGAAAGCTTCGATAATTTTATCCACGTATATTCTTTTGCAAACCCTTCAATCGAATGTTTTGTCTCATCTCTATTTGAAGGATTATCCGACCCAGTTATTAATACTGCTTCATTTATTGCACCACATTTTAATTTGTTCTCATACGCACTAACGTCTTTTTCATTTCTAACTTCAATAGCAGAAAATTTTACAAACTCTTGGTACTTCTTTATCGCATTAATATTGCATGTTCCCAATCCCTTATTTGATGCAAAATGAGCTGGGATGACAAATATTCTATTTTTATATTCTTCACATAACTTCTTTAATTTGTCTTCAGATACATTTACTTCTGTATTAGCCCATTTGTCTCTTTTTAACTCCAAACAACTAATTACAGCATCTTCAATTTCCATAACGGTCATTTTATCATCAAAGATAACTATTATGTGGGTAAACTCTGCTGAAACGCACAGTTCTATTCCATAGAAAACCTTAAAAACATCATCCTCCTCGTATTTTTCTTTGACCTTTTCAATTTGACTAATATAACCGACAGAATTGTGGTCGCACACTACAACTGCATTTACACCAGTACCCTTTGCTGCCTCAAGCCATTGCTCAGGTGTTATGCCCTTGTTTGGAAAACAACTGCTTTCTGGTGTATGTGTGTGAAAGTCCATCTTGTACCATTTTGCTAATGCCATTATGCTATCCCCTCTTGTTTTCTTTTTCTATTATTTCATCTATTTCTTTTCCCATTCTAGTAATCATCGGAACCACCAGTGCATTTCCCATGCAGAAATACCTCATCCTCTTTGGCATTTCTTCTATTTCACCATCAACGAGGCAATTCTTTGTCCAGTCATCATCGAAGCCCTGGAGTCTTTCTGCCTCGATTTCCGTGAGCAGTCTGAGCCTTCCTGTTGCCGGATCAGCAACAACATGTGTGCTTCTATTCTTGGTACTTTCGCTTGTCAGCATCGTTCGTCCAGGTCTATCAAGCGGATCAGGGAAAGCTATTGGCCCTTCCGAAAAAACATAACTATGCCCATTCTTCGAAGTTCTTGGAATCTTCTTTGCGCCCTTCATGTACGACCATGACGGCATATCCTCTTGCTTAATATAGTAGCTTTCATCTACGCCACTCTGCACAACCTTGTTCAGCAAAGTCGGTTCTATATCTATAGGAATCACTTTCATTGTAGTGATTTGGCCATCCATCATATATCCCGCATCCATAAATCCAAACTGGAAGTCTTTGGTCATGTTGATAAGGTCATTATCACTTTCAGCTGTTCCAACGGTTAGCATAGTATCAACATCTACATCAGACA